>CAYWIQ010000037.1:0-11736 GCA_964458405.1 uncultured Chromatiaceae bacterium | reverse complement strand
TGTCCAGGCCGGTCAACACCGTGGCGCCGGTGGTGGTCAGCCCGGAGACGGATTCGAACACCGCATTGGTGAAGGTCATATGGGGGTGGGCCGCCAGCATGAAGGGCACGGCACCTGTCATACCCAATACGGTCCAGAACATAGTCACCACCACAAAACCGTCGCGCATGCGCAATTCGCGCCGAAATTTGTACACCGGCGCCCAAAACAAAAACCCGGCCACGAAGATCAGCGCGAAACCGAGGATGAACGGCAACAAGGCGCCGTCCTGATACCACCACGCCACCGCCACCGGCGGCAGCATGGTCAGACTGAATAGCATCAGCAATACGCCTAGGATGCGTTGAATGGTACGCAGCTGCATAGATATCAGCGGCGGGAAGAACTGCTTAGCAAATACTGCCTCACCGACATGCCCCTCTGCTATTTTGATTGTTGATAGTTATAGCGCGCTAGATAAACGTGATACCCACTTGGAACAGCCGCTCCACCTCGGCAATTCGGCGCTTATCCACCAGGAACAGTATCACGTGATCCTCTGACTCAATGACCGTGTTGCGATGACCGATCAACACTTCGTCATTACGCACAATGGCGCCGATATTGGCGCCCGGTGGCAATTTGATATCTTGAATGGCGCGCCCCACCACCTTTGAAGTGCTGCTGTCGCCATGGGCCACCGCCTCGATGGCCTCCGCCGCACCGCGCCGCAACGAGTGCACCACCACCACATCGCCGCGCCGCACATGGGCCAGCAAACCGCCGATGGTGGCCTGTTGCGGCGAGATGGCGATATCGATATCGCCGCTCTCCACCAAGTCGACGTAGGCGGCGCGATTGATCAGGGACATCACCTTGCGTGCCCCGAGACGCTTGGCCAACATCGCCGATAGGATGTTGGCCTCGTCGTCATTGGTCACCGCGCAGAACACGTCGGTGTTTTCGATGTTCTCTTCCAACAATAACTCGCCGTCGGCGGCGTCGCCCAACAAGACAATGGTCTTGGTGAGCTCCTCGGCGATTTCGCGGCTACGGCCCGCGTTATGATCTATAAGCTTGACTTGATAATCACTCTCCAAGGCCTTAGCCAGACCCCGACCGATGTTACCGCCGCCGGCGATCATAATGCGCTTGGTGGATTTGTCCAATTTACGCAGTTCGCTCATCACCAAGCGGATATGCTTGCGCGCGGCAATGAAGAACACCTCGTCATCGGCCTCGATGACGGTACTGCCCTCGGGGATGATGGGTTTGCCGCGGCGAAAGATGGCCGCGACCCGGGTATCTACGGCCGGCATGTGGTTACGCAACTCGCGCAATTCGTGGCCGACCAGAGGCCCGCCGTAATAGGCGCGCACCGCCACCAGCTGCACCATGCCGCCCGCGAAGTCTAATACCTGCAACGCCCCGGGATGTTCTATCAGGCGTTGCACGTAATCGATCACCACCTGCTCGGGGCTGATCAACACGTCGACGGGCAAGGCCTCCTGGGTGAACAGTTGGGGATGATTAAGATAATCGCGGGCCCGAACCCGGGCGATCTTGGTGGGGGTATGAAACAGCGTATAGGCTACCTGGCAGGCAACCATATTAGTCTCGTCGCTATTGGTCACCGCCAGAATCATGTCGGCGTCCTCGGCACCGGCGCGCTTCAAGACGTCCGGGTGAGAGGCGTGCCCCACCACCGTGCGCAAGTCGAGGCGGTCTTGCAGGGCTTGCAGGCATTGGCTTTCGGAGTCGACGACGGTGATGTCATTGGCCTCGGAAACCAACGCCGACGCCACGGAAGATCCCACTTGGCCGGCACCGAGAATGATGATTTTCATTTATTCTCCATCGACGCCCTATGTTACAGAGGGCGCCTATAGTAGCACTTGTTCGCTTATCGCTCAGTCACCCTCTTCCATTCGGATATCCTTGGGATTAATCCCCAGACCCTTCAGTTTGCGGTAGAGATGGGTCCGCTCCATGCCTGCTTGTTTAGCGACCTTACCGATGCTGCCGTCACTTTGGCGCAATTGATATTCGAAATAGGCGCGCTCGAATTGTTCCCGTGCTTCCCGCAACGGCAACTCGAATTGTCCCACCGGAAAGCTCCCCGGCGGCGTCGGTAAACTCCCCAGGGCGCCGTCCACTTCCTCGGCTTGAATCTCGCCGCCGGAACCGAGTATCAACAGGCGCTGCACCAGGTTTTTCAGCTCGCGAATATTGCCTGGCCACGGATAATGGCGCAAGCGATTTTGCGCCGCAACGGTAAAGCGGCGATAAGGCAGACCCTCCTGACTCACAAACATTTCCACGTAGTGAGTTAATAGTTCAGGGATATCGTCGGCGTGGTTCCGCAACGGCGGAACGCGCAGCGGCACCACGGCGAGCTGATAATAGAGATCTTCGCGGAAACGCTTGGCCTGGATCTCCTGCGCCAGATCACGATGGCTGGCGGCCACGACACGGGCGTCGAGCTTGACCGGCTCGCTGCCGCCGACCCGCAAACAGGTTCGACCCGCCAACGCGCTGAACAGGCGGGCCTGTACGGCCATGTCCATATCACCCACCTCATCCAGGAACAACGTCCCGCCGCCGGCCTGCTCCAGCAGGCCGTATCTGACCTGACCGCCTTCCTCGGCGCCGAACAGCTCCACGGCGGCATTTTCGCGCAACAGCGCCGCCACCCCCACATCCACGAAGGGACCGTCGTGACGGGGACTACAACTGTGCAGGTAACGGGCGCACAATTCTTTGCCGACACCCGACTCGCCGGTGATCAGCACCCAGGCGTCATGCTCCGCCACCCGCTGGATCTGTTCGCGCAATTGCTGCATCACCGTGCTGCGCCCCAAGGGCTCCAACAAGGGCTGGGCAAACTTGCGCAGACCGATATTTTCCCGGCGCAGACGTTCCGCATCCAAGGCGCGGGTAATGGTCAGCAGCAACTTGGCCATGGACAAGGGCTTTTCGATGAAGTCATAGGCGCCGAGCCGGGTCGCCTCCACCGCGGTCTCGACCGTGCCGTGCCCGGACATGATGATGACCGGACACATGGGCCCGCTCTCATCGCTCCATTCCTTGAGCAAGGTGATGCCGTCCACGTCGGGCATCCAGATGTCCAGTAACACCAGGTCGGGGCGGTGGACGCGGCGGGCATGGCGCGCGGTCTCACCGTTTTCCGCGACGCTCACTTGATAACCTTCATCTTCAAGGATCTCTTTTACCAGTTCGCGGATATCACGTTCATCATCCACCACCAGAATATGCGGGGCACTCATACAATCTCTCCACGTTGCGCGACACCGTTATGTTGAAACGGCGATCGCACCATCGGTACGCCGGCCGCGCCGCCATCCTGGGCGCTCTTCAGCGTGGCGGCATCCAACGGCAAACGAATCACCACGCTGGCGCCGTCCCGAGTATTTTCCGCCATAATCATCCCGCCATGTTCATCCACGATCTTTTTGACGATCGCCAGCCCCAAGCCGGTGCCTTTGGGTTTGGTCGTCACATACGGTTCGAACAAGCGACCCAATAAGCCCGCCGGGAATCCCGGACCGTTGTCGTCCACCTGCAATTCGACGAAAGGGAAACCGGACTCTTCTACACATCGGGTGTTGATAGTGATACGTCCGTCACTGCGATCCGCCAAGGCCTCCAGGGCGTTCTTGATGAGATTGTGCAACAACTGACGGAAACGGCCCACGTCGGCCTCCACCGCCGGCAGGCCCTCCTGGAGGTGCAGCGACCACTGCACCGGGGCATGATCCCGGTAAAGATCGAGAACTTCATTGATGAGCGCATTGAGGTCCAATGACCGGCGCTCCAGCTTGGGGGCGCGCGCATAGTCGGAAAATGCCTTTACCATCTCCTGCATGGCCTCCACCTGCTGGACGATGGTATGGGTAGCGCGATCCAGCAACTCCTGTTCCGTCGCCGGCAAGCTCTTGAGATATTTATGTCGCAACCGCTCGGCGGACAGGCGTATGGGCGTCAAGGGATTCTTGATTTCATGGGCGAGACGCCGCGCCATTTCACCCCAGGCGGCGTCACGCTGGGCCTGGATCAAGGTCGTTACGTCCTCGAATACCACCACATAACCGCTACCGCCGTCGGTTACTCCAGGCAGCGATGCACCGCCACAGATCAATACCTGTCGACCGCCGGCGCCGAATAAGGTGATCTCCTCGCGCCATTCCTGCTCGCCGTCCCGCAAACGCCCGGCCAAGGCCTTAACAAATTGAGCGAGGTGACCGTGGTCTTCCGTCAACACGCTCAATGGCCTCCCCACCACATCGCCGATCTCTGCGCCAAGGATATGACCCGCAGCGGCATTAGCGGTGCGCACCACCTGTTGGCTGTCCAAGGTCAACACGCCGGAGGACAGACGTTCCAGCACCGCTTCCAGATAGGCGCGTTGACTCTCGACCTGTTGCTGGCTGCGCCGCGCCTGTTCCTGCGCCAAGGCGATCTTGCCGGTCATGTCGTTGAACGATTGCACCAACACGCCGAATTCGTCATGACTGGGCAAGGGTAAACGGCGACTGTAATCACCGCTGGCCACCGCGCGGGTGCCGATGGCCAGGGTGCGGATCGGCGCCACCAGCCGCCGGGCCGCGTAGAATGCCGCCCACACCGCGGTCAGCAGGCTCAACAGCAGCACCAACGACAGCGTCAGGGCGAAACTGAACTTCAACCAATCGCGCAAATAGCGCAACCGATCATAGCGGGCGTAGGTGGACTGCACGTTATCGGTCAACGCCGCCAACCGTTCCGACACCGGATACAACACCTGCAGCACCCGGCCGTCCGCGCCTTCCACCGGCACCACCACGCGGATGTTCAAACCCACCCCGGAGATTTGATCCAGACCGACATACGTCACGCCCTGGCGCAACTGCAACATGATGGCCTCGTCGGGATAGCTGGGCAGCAGACGATCGGTCCCGGTACTGCTCGAGGCGATGATCTTGCCGTTAACGGTGAGCACCGTCAGTTCCCCCGCATCGCTGTGGTCGCTCAAGCGGCCGAGCAGGATCGGCACCTGGTCATCGGGCACATGATCCAACTGGCTCGCCATGTTTTCGGTGCGCTGCAACAGATCGCGCATCCGGCTGTCCAGCACGGTGCGGCTCAATTCCAGGGCATCCTCCAAGGCATTCTCAAAGCGCACATCGAACCAGCTGTCGATACCCCGCTGGATGAAATCCAACGAAAACCAGTAGACCATGGATACCGGCACCATGGCCAACACCACGAACATCACCACCAGCCTCAGCGTCAGCCGCACACCGGTGGCGCGATTGCGGTACTGGCGCCACAACCGCACCATGTTGGCACCTATCAGCACCATCAACAGGATCAACAGCGAGACGTTGACCACCAGTAACGATACATAGAGACGGCCGAATTCTTCGGAGTTCTGGGTGGCGCGCCCCATCAAATACAAAGACACCAGCAACAGGCCGAACAACAGCAGGATGGGCACCACTCCGGTGCTGAGACGCTTGATCATTGCAACGGCCATGAGACCCACTCACTGGCGAGACGCCAATTGCTGGAAAAATAGCCTATGACCCGCATCGGCACCGGCAATGCATCCAGGTCGAGACTGGTCTGTAAGTTCACGGTGTATTGATCGTCGGGGTTGAGCAGACCGGCGTCCAGTATGGGAAGATGGGACACATGGCCTAAGGCGGCGATGGCGGCGGCACGGCTGCCGAAATAGGTGTCCGCGCCGCTGTTGAGATTGGTCACGACGTAGCGCTGGGTCAAGACCTCGTAGGCGAGCTGATAGCGCTGACGCAGCGAGGCCACCGTTTCATCCCACACATAGTCCCGCTTGCGTTCGATCTCGATGGCCAGTTCCACCACCAGCGGCACGCCGTTATCCAGGGCGTCCAGTGCTTCACTACTGAAACGGTAACGGATCTCGGCGTTGAGCTGGTAAACCTTATCGACCAGCACCGTTCCGGCGCTGTTAATCACGAAGCCCGGCGCCTCAGCCGCCGCTGCCGTTTCCGGCCAGGCTGCGATAAGCAGGGTTACCAGCGCAAACCATTTCAGTGAGGCGTGCTTAATGGTCATGCTCTCCGCAATCATCGAGATCAGCGCTTTGTGAGGATCGCATAATAAAATCCGTCCATCCCATCCATCCCCGGCAGGATCAAACGCCCATGGCGTAACGCCCGTCCCCAACTGACCGCCAATGGCTCTTCATAGGCATCACTATGGGTCTCGAGAAAATGTTGCACTTGAAGTTCATCCTCTTCAGGCAGCACGGAACACGTCACGTACAACAGCATACCGCCACGCTTGAGCAACGGCCACAACGCGGCAAGTAGGCGACGCTGTTCCGCGGCCAATTGGACGATGTCCTGTGCACGGCGCAGGTATTTGATGTCGGGATGGCGCCGTATCACGCCACTGCCGGAGCAGGGGGCATCAAGCAGGATACGATCGAACGGCACACCGTCCCACCATTCGCGCGTTTCCCCGGCATCCTCCACCACCAACTTCGCCTGCAACCCGAGTCGATCGAGATTCTCTTTAACCCGCGCCATACGCGCCGCAACGCAATCCACAGCAAGCAGCTCCGCCAACTGCGGTTGCATTTCCAGGAGTTGCGCGGTTTTACCGCCGGGTGCGGCACAGGCGTCCAAGATCCGCTCACCGGGTTGAGGGGACAGCAGCGGTGCCACCAACTGCGCTGCACCATCCTGGACCGACACCCTCCCCTCACGAAAACCGGGTAAAGCCATCACATCCACGGGGCTGTCGAGCATCAAGCCCGCACGCGTATGAGGCACACTCACGGCCTCGATGCCCGCCGCCGTCAACATGGCCAGGTATTCTTCGCGATCGCCTTGCCGGACGTTCACCCGCAAGGTCATGGGCGGCCGCGCATTATTGGCGGCGGCGATATCACGCCAATCCTCGGCCCGACCGCTACGTAGCCGCTCCAGCCACCAACGCGGATGGGCAAGCGCGGCGCTATGATCCCGATCCACTTCCACCAACAACGCTTCGCGGTTTTTTTGAAAACCGCGCAACACCGCATTGGTCATCCCCGCCGCCCACGGCTTGTTTAAGGTTCGAACGGCGGCGACCGTCGCCGCCACCGCCGCATATTCAGGGATACGGGTATACATCAGTTGATAGAGACCGACCCACAGCAGGGCAAGCAACTCCCGGTCTTTAGCGCGCACCGGCTTATGCAGTAACCGGTCTACTATCGCCTGCAAACGAGGGCCCCAGCGTAACGCTCCGTAGGTCAGTTCCTGGGCAAGGGCGCGCTCCTCAACGGGTAGTTGGCCCACCAGGGATACCATCCCCTGGGATAACGAGGTCCCCTCCAGGACCTTCGCAATCACGCGGGCGGCTGCACTGCGTGCATCCATGCGGATCCATTCAGGAACGCGGCGGGGAAGTCGCCGCGCCCAATACCATCCCCGTCATCAACTTGTGGGCATTGAGAAAGTCCGCCACCGCCATGGGACGGCCACCCGGCAGTTGGACTTCCAACAGCCGCAGCCCACCCTGTCCCGTTGCAACGTCTATGCCTTCCCGGTTCACCGCGACCACTTCGCCCGGCCTTGCCGTCGCGGCCTGTGTCACAGGTTGTGCCCGCCAAATGCGCAGCGTCTTATCACTCCAATAACTGTGCGCCACCGGCCAGGGGTTGAAGGCGCGGATCTGCCGATCGATGTGCTCGGCGGATGTCGACCAGTCTATCAGTGCCTCTTGCTTATTAATCTTGGCCGCATAACAAGACAAGCTATCATCCTGAACCTCGGCGTGCGCAGTACCGCCCGCTACTTGATCCAATGCCTGGCAAATGGCGCGCGCGCCCAGGTCCGCCAGAGTATCGTGTAGGCTCTGAGCGGTCTCTTCGGCACCGATGGGGCACGGCAGGCGCAGCAGCATTGCTCCGGTATCCAGGCCGGCGTCCATTTGAATGATGGTGATGCCGGTCTCGGCATCACCGGCAAGAATGGCGCGCTGGATGGGGGCCGCCCCCCGCCAACGCGGTAACAAGGAACCATGGATGTTGAGGCAACCGAAGCGAGGAATATCCAGCACCGCCTGCGGCAGTAGCAGACCGTAAGCCACCACCACCATCACATCGGCGTCGAAACCCCGCAGGATGTCGTGTTGCTCGTGGGGTTTCAGGCTCGCCGGTTGCAATACCGGAATATCATGGCGCAGCGCCAGCTGTTTCACCGGGCTGGCGGTCAGCTTGCGCCCCCGTCCGGCGGGACGATCCGGTTGGGTATATACCGCGCAGACCTGGTGCCGCGAACTCAACAAGGCGGTCAAGGCAGTTTGAGCGAATTCGGGGGTTCCGGCAAAAATGATTTTTAGGCTATCTGCCATCGGGCCATGCTTTACTTTCTAATAAATAGGTATGTAGGGTCAGGTATCGGCTCGGCATCCGCCTAGTGGGACACAAAGCCGAGACTGCCATGTCCCCTCCCGGCTAATCATCCCTTATAAGGTCTGGCGTCGAAACTTTTCCAGCTTCTTGCGAATCCGTCCACGCTTGATTTCCGAGAGATAGTCGACGAACAATTTCCCATCAAGATGATCGATCTCATGTTGAATGCACACCGCCAGCAACCCCTCGGCCTCCATTTCGAAGGCACGGCCATCACGGTCCAACGCCCTGATTTTGACCCACTTTGAGCGTTCAACCGGTTCATAAATATAGGGTACCGACAGGCAGCCCTCTTCTATGTGGGTCGTCCCCTGGCGTTCCAGGATCTCAGGATTCACCAAATACAACGGCTCATTGCGTTCCTCCGAAATATCGATCACGATGACCCGCTTGGCGATATTGACCTGAGGAGCCGCCAAACCGATGCCCGGGGCGTCATACATGGTCTCCAGCATATCATCCAGCAAGGCGCGCATCGCCTTGTCGACCTCCGCCACCGGCAGGGCCTTATTGCGTAACCGGGGGTCGGGAAAATGAAGAATGGGAAGTATTGCCATGTGACGCCCATCAAGGTCCGCGCAAAAATGCCGTTTATACTGCTTAGTTAGACGATCATACCGAATTCAGAGACGAAGATGCCACCCGTAGAGTAGCGGGTGGGTTTGGGCTAAACTCCCCGCAACATATGGATAAAGGGCCGTTTATGATGATTCGAAACACCGTGTCGGCGCTATTACTATTGGTGATCATGGGCGTGACCGCACAGGCGGATACGGTGGCACTAAACCACAATTACCCCGATCGCTACGTAGTGGTAAAAGGCGATACCTTATGGGATATCTCAGCGCGCTTTCTCCGCGACCCCTGGAAATGGCCCGACGTATGGGAAGTGAATCCCCAAATAAAAAATCCCAACCTCATCTATCCGGGCGACATCATCTCTCTAGTATTCCGTAACGGCAAGCCGGTATTACAGCTGGAACGCGCGCCCAAGAAAGAACCCAACGTCGTCAAACTCGAACCCAAGGTCAGGGCTACCGCCCTAGAGAGGGCTATCCCCACCCTGCCCACCGATGCCATCCAACCGTTCCTGTTGAAAGCGCAGACGATTACGCCTGAAGAATCCAAGAATTCCGGTTATATCGTCTCCATGGAAGAAGAACGCCTGATCGGCGGTTCGGGAAATAAAGTATACGCCCGTCATCTAAAACAAAACCCGGGCGGCCGTTTCGAAGTGGTGCGTGTCGGCCGGACCTATCGTAATCCCGGCTCCAACGATGTGCTCGGCTATGAGGCCTTGCACATCGCCGACGCACGGGCTACAGCCTATGGCGATCCCAGCACACTGACCCTGCTTAAGGCATCACGTGAAGTTTTGGTTGGCGACCGTATCCTCCCCGTCAAGGATGAAACCCCCATCAACTACAACTTCCTGCCCAGCGCCCCGGATCGTCAGATCCAAGGCAAGATCATCGCCTTGTTCGATGCCGTGTCCCGGGTGGGACAATATCAAGTCGTGGTACTGAATCAGGGATTCAACGACGGCCTGAAACCCGGGCACGTCCTGGCGGTTTACAAAGCAGGCGCCACCATACGCGACACCGTAGAGGACAAAGGCAACGAAGTCACCCTACCCGACTCACGCTCCGGTCTATTGATGGTGTTCCGGGTCTTCGACAAGGTCAGTTACGGCTTGATCATGTCCGCCCAGCGTGCCATCCACCTTTACGATATGGTTAGAAATCCCTAGTATTCCAGGTCTACACCCCAGGCAAGGATGCCGCGGTGATGACCCACTCACAAACCGAAGACGATGAACTGCCCTATTGGCTGGCGCTGATCCGCACGCCCGGTATCGGTCCCGCCACCGCCGGCCCTCTGCTGGAACGCTGGGGCGGTCCTCGCCGCCTGTTCGAGGCGGGGGAAGACGCCCTCCAGAAACTGGGAGACCGCTTCGCACCCGCCAAGGCCTATATGCGGCGCCCGGACTGGGTGGCTGTGGAGCGTGATCTGGCCTGGCTCAGCGTCCCCCATCACCACGTTATCACCCTGCACAACCCCCACTATCCCCCTTTATTGAAACAGATCACCGATCCACCGCTAGTGCTGTTCGTATGCGGCGAGCCCAACCGGCTCGCCGACAAACAACTCGCCATCGTCGGCAGCCGCAACCCCACCGCCTCCGGTGAACGCACCGCAATGGAATTCGCCCGTCACTTAGCCGACATCGGTCTCACCGTCACCAGCGGTCTAGCCATCGGCATTGACGGCGCCGCGCATCGTGGCGCATTGGCCGGCAACGGCCATACCATTGCTGTCACCGGAACCGGACCCGACCGGGTCTATCCGGCCCGTCACCGCGAACTGGCGGCGAACATCAAGGAACACGGTGCCCTGGTGTCCGAATTCCCGCCCGGCACCCCGCCCCGCGCCGAAAACTTTCCCCGCCGCAACCGCCTGATCAGCGCCTTGAGCCTGGGTACCCTGGTGGTGGAGGCCGCGCCGCAAAGCGGTTCACTGATCACCGCGCGCTTCGCCGCAGAACAAGGCCGGGAGGTATTCGCCATCCCCGGCTCGATCCACAATCCCCTGGCCCGCGGCTGCCACGCCCTACTCCGTCAGGGCGCCAAACTGGTAGAGACCGTCAACGACATTGTCGAGGAGCTTGGCGCCCTTGCCGCCTGGAATGAGAACTGTGCCACAGTGCCCGACGCACCGGCGGTGGCGTGTGATCCGCCGGAATATATCAATCTGCTCGCACACATAGGTTACGAACCGACCAGCGTCGACACCTTGGTGCATCGCAGTGGATTGACGGCGGACCAGGTTTCCTCCATGCTGGTGGTACTTGAATTGCATGGACAAGTAGCGTCGGCGCCGGGCGGTTTGTATACCCGAATTCACTAAGCAAAGAGAAGCCGAAATGAAAGAAAACGTGTTGGATATCCTGATGTACCTGCTGGAAAACTTCATGTGCGGGGAAATCAATGACGACGCCGACCAAGCCTCATTGAAGGCCGAGTTGCTGCGCGCCGGTTTCCCCGACCAAGAGATAGAAAAGGCCTTTTCCTGGCTGGAAGACTTGGCGGCCTTGCGGGAGAACAGCGCTGTACTGCCGGTGACCGCCGACCATGCCCTGCGGGTCTATACCCACGATGAAATCAAGCGCCTGGACGGGGAATGCCGGGGTTTTCTCATGTTCCTTGAGCAAATTGGAGTGCTAGACCCTCTAAGCCGTGAACTGGTGATAGACCGGATCATGGCCCTCGAATCGGACGAAACCGATCTCACCGACCTCAAGTGGGTCATCC
>CAYWIQ010000036.1:0-11739 GCA_964458405.1 uncultured Chromatiaceae bacterium | reverse complement strand
CCGGCGAAGGCGCGCTTTATACGCGCCCACATCACGGCTTAAACAACTATTTTCTGGTTTTCGGACGGCGCGGGGGTGGGGGGGGGCAGCCGATGCGGCCCCCTAACTGACATCAGTCCCACTGAAAGGATCCAGCCCCTGTCAGGCGATAGTCACGCGGGCGACGCGTCGCTTCCCTACCTGAATCACATGGCTGCTCCCGGCGGGAAGTTCGAGGCCGACATCGATAACCCGTTCACCATCCAATCTGACAGCCCCCTGTTGCAGCATGCGCCGTGCCTCAGACGTGGTTTTGGTGAGATCCGCCTCTTTGAGCACGGCGGAGATCGCCATACTCCCGGTATCCGACTGCAGGGTCTTCTCCGGTATATCCGCTGGGAGCTGCCCCTTCTGAAAACGGGCGATGAACGCCTCCTGGGCATTGGCTGCCTTGGCTTTATCATGAAAGCGCGCCACCAGCTCCTGGGCCAGACGGAACTTGATATCACGGGGATTGGCCCCCTCGGCGACTTCGCGCCGCCAGCCCGCAATGGTCGCCTCGCTCTCGAAACTCAACAGCTCAAAATACCGCCACATCATTTCATCGGAAATCGACATGATCTTGCCGAACATCTCGTCGGGCGGTTCATGAATGCCGATGTAGTTACCCAAGGACTTGGACATCTTTTGGACCCCGTCCAGGCCCTCCAAGATAGGCAGGGTCATCACCACTTGCGGACGTTGGCCGTAGTGCTTTTGCAACTCCCGTCCCACCAGCATGTTGAATTTCTGGTCTGTTCCGCCCAACTCGACGTCGGCCCGCAGGGCCACCGAGTCATAACCCTGGATAAGAGGATAGAGAAACTCATGAATAGCGATCGCCTGACCTGCCGCGTAGCGCTTGCTGAAGTCATCGCGCTCCAACATCCGCGCCACCGTATGCTTGGCCGCCAACTGCACCAGATCCGCAGACGTCATCCCGTGCATCCAACTGGAGTTAAACATGACCAAGGTGCGGGCCGGATCGAGAATCTTGTAGATCTGCTCTTCATAGGTCCGGGCGTTTTCGATCACTTGATCACGGGTCAAGGGTGGCCGGGTAGCGCTCTTGCCGGTTGGATCGCCTATCATCCCGGTAAAATCACCGATCAGGAATATGGCCTCATGACCCAGGTCCTGAAATTGGCGCAACCTGTTCAACAATACGGTATGACCGAGATGAAGATCCGGCGCCGTAGGATCGAAACCCGCCTTAACGCGCAACGGCTTCCCGGACTGCAGCCGTTCCTTGAGCTCGCCCTCCACCAAAATCTCTTCTACCCCCCTTGCAAGAAGGGAAAGCGCGTCAACCAAAGCCATGGATTACTCCCTGCACAATCATAAAATTAGCTTACCATACTGCCGCCCACAAGGAGGTGACAGCCCCTTGCAGCCCCCTCCAAAACTTGCCTTAGATTAAGGCTAATGTTCCAAAACCTGCTGCCGTTAACCTGGTCACGTAATTCGAAATTCATACAAGTTGGGAGGGCTGCGTAGTATGGCAATATCCATACTAGTCGTCGATGACTCTGCCATGTCTCGCAAACTGGTGATTCGGGCGCTACCACCCGAATGGGACGTGGAAGTCCATCAAGCCGGCAATGGCCAAGAGGCCTTAAACCTGTACAAAAGCAGTAAACCTCAGGTGATGCTGCTGGATCTCACTATGCCGGTCATGGACGGCTTTGAGGTATTGGAATCCTTAAAACGGGAAGGACAAACGCCGTTCGTGATCGTCATCTCAGCGGACGTCCAACCCAAGGCGCAGGAACGCGTCAAAGAACTCGGCGCAGTCGCCTTCCTCAAGAAGCCCATCAAGACAGAGGAAATCAAGCAGGTTTTACAGGATAACGGCCTTCTGCAATGAAGAATATGCAATCTCTCACGGCGGATCAAACCGATACGCTTCAGGAAATTGTCAATATCGCCATGGGGCAGGCAGGTGACTCCCTGGCGCGGGTCCTCGACAGTTTCGTGCAATTGTCGGTACCCAGGATCAAACTGGTAGAAGTCGCCAACATCGGCCCCGGCATCGCCGACCTGGTAAAGAGTGACATGCTGATCACCGCGGTAAGACAGTCGTTTTATGACGATTTGAGCGGAGAGGCCATTACTTTGTTCAGCGCCGAGGGATGTCGCGACCTTTCGGATTTGATGGGGTATCAGGCCGATCTTGACCCTCTCACTGAAAAGGAAGTCTTATTCGACGTCAGTAATATTTTGGTTGGGGCGTGCCTCAACGGCATCGCCGAACAATTGAATGCCAACCTCAGCTTCGCCGCACCCTCACTTATCGCCGAAAATACGCCAGCCCGTACTTTGCTCGCCCCCGATAGCCTACCCTGGGATTATGCCTTGCAGGTTGAAGTTAACTTCACCCTGGAGCAGCGCAACTTTATGAGTCACCTAATCATCATGATGGCCGAAGACGCCATAGGCTCGCTACAGCAATCATTGGATGCCTTCCTCGAAACCGGTTGAAGGTCATGACCGACCAAGCTTCAAGTCTTACTCAAATTCTTGAATGCACTATAGATCGTATCAACATTGGTGTATTCATCCTCAACTCCAGCATGGAGATCGTGCTATGGAATCATTTCATGGAGGTCAACAGCGGCCAAGCTTCGAATACCGTAGTCGGCCGCAATCTATTCGACTGTTTCCCTGAACTACCACGCAATGTCGTTGAGAATAAAATAAAGAGCGTTTTCATACTCAAGAACTTTGCCTTCTCCGGCTGGGAACAACGCCCCTATCTGTTCAAATTCCGCCACAACCGCCCAGTGACAGGCGGGGTAGAATATATGTATCAAGACTGCACCTTCATGCCCATCAAAAACCAGCTCGGTGAAGTCGACCATATCTGCGTAACCGTAGTCGACAGCACCGACGTGGCCATATATAAGAAGATGCACAAAGAAGCCTTGGAGTCGCTTGCCGAGGCCAGCTACCACGATGGCCTGACCGGCGTCTATAACCGCCGTTATCTGGAAGAGGCCATTGCCAAGGAATTTAACCGTGCGCAACGCTACAACGGCATCATGTCACTGGTGATGCTCGACATTGATCATTTCAAAATCATCAATGACACCTACGGCCATCTTGCCGGTGACGAGGTATTACGCACTGTCGCCAAATGCCTGGACGACATCGCGCGCCAAACGGATACATTAGGACGCTATGGCGGCGAAGAATTCGGCGTATTATTGCCCGAAACAACGCTGGACAGCGCCAGGTTATTCGCCGAGCGCGTCAGATCCAAAGTCGAGGGAATACTGGTGTCCTACGGCGAGTCCTCCATTCAAGCAACGACGAGCATCGGCATAGCGGAATTTCACGACAAGATGGTCCGCTACGAAGAAATAATCAAACAAGCGGACGATGCATTGTATCAAGCTAAAAATGCCGGACGTAATTGCATACGCTGCGCACTGCCATCTTCGTCACCCAGCGCCATCGCCAATAGCGGGGGGGTCTAACACTCCGAATTCAGTTCAATTCCTGGCGCACGCCCTGCCATCGCAAAATTTGTCTCTATTAGGCTACACAAGGCAACCCTCGACGGAGAAACACCGATCGGGCACTATAAAGCTGGTAATGCGTTCAAAGTGTGACGTGTGTCACTGCCGCCCCGAATTTGGTTGTCCATAATATGGAACAATGAGCTCCAATCTCGGCGGACGGCAACTGATTGACGAAACAGACTCCACGGGCTACCTTAGCTGCTCCGCTGGATGAATAGGACATAACCGTCGAGGCCTCGACGGTTAGATATGGAACGGAATACCATGACACAAGCTAGCATCATTAATCACAGCAAAAGACTTACTCACGGTCACTGGCTGCTGCTAGGTGTGGCATTAATCATCTCCGGGCTTATCATCTCAGCCTATACGGACGAAGCCGTCGCCAACCGTCCGGAGCTTGAAAGCACGATCTCAGACGCGGATTTCCCCCTGACATCCTCACCATCAACCCTGGCCGCCGCCCCCATTCCCAAGGAAGACCAGGCCGTTGGTAAAGAGGAACCCGGCACCGTATCGGATCCCGATGGGCAATGGCAGACCATAAAGGTCAAGCGTGGAGACAACCTCTCGGTGATCTTTGCCCGCCTCGGTCTCAGCCCCCAAGCGCTGCACAACATCTTAGCCCTGGGAGATGACACTGGAACTTTAAAACACATCCTCCCCGGTCAAAGCATCAAAATGGAATTGACGCAGCAACCTAAACTGCTTGAATTGACCTACCACATAGACCCCCTGCACTCATTGCGGGTATGGCAGGATGGGGATGAGGTATTCAAGAGTGCGATGATCGAGCGCCCGGTCGAACATCGTACCGCGCATACAACGGGCGTTATCAACAGCTCGCTGTTCGAATCCGCCCAACAGGCCGGGATGTCCGATAGGATGACCATGGAATTGGCCAGCATCTTCGGATGGGATATCGACTTTGCTCTGGACATCCGCAACGGTGACAGTTTTTCCGTCATTTACGATGATCTCTACGTCAATGGAAAATGGCTCCGCCACGGCGACATTCTCGCGGCCGAATTCGTCAACCAGGGAAAGGCGTATCGCGCCGTGCGCTATACCGACGCCCGCGGCCACAGCGACTACTACAGTCCCGACGGCAAGAGCATGCGCAAGGCCTTCTTACGTACACCCGTCCAGTTCACCCGGATCAGCTCATACTTCACCAAGGCCCGCTATCACCCCATCCTCCACCGCATTCGCGCACATAAGGGCGTGGACTATGCCGCACCTATCGGCACGCCGGTCAAGGCCACCGGTGACGGTAAAGTCATATTTGTGGGTCGGAGAGGCGGCTACGGCAATGCCATCGTGCTACAACACGGTGCCCGTTACAGCACCCTTTATGGTCATCTTTCCCGTTTTGCCCATGGGCTCCATCGCGGCGCCCATGTCAGACAAGGTCAGGTCATCGGCTATGTCGGCATGACAGGCTTGGCCACCGGCCCACACCTCCACTACGAGTTCCGCATCAACGGCGTACACCATAATCCGCTTAAGGTAAAGTTTCCGGACGCCGCACCTATCCCTGCACGCTATAAGCAAGCGTTCATGGCCACCAGCCATCGCTTCCTGGCACAGCTGGAGGCTATTGACGGCACAACGTCAGTGGCCTTAAATGACCGCTAAGGCACCCTCTGGGCATTTAAGTCCTAGCCTCGGTGGTTAGCCGAACCTCGCCGCCGTGACGCCTGAACATTATATTGGCCTAATGTCCGGCACCAGTATGGATGCCGTAGACGCCGTACTCGTCGATCTGAGCAAACAGACCCCCGCACTGCTTCAGCGCTGTAACTTCCCTATTCCCACTGCGTTACGCACTCGTCTCACCGCCACGGTACAAGGGGAAAACGTCACACTCAAACAACTGGGCGAACTCGATATCCGGATGGGAAACCTGTTCGCTGATGCCACCCTGGCCTTACTTCAGCAAAGTGGCACCGCAGTGGAATCCGTGCGCGCCATCGGCAGCCACGGCCAGACCGTTTGCCATCACCCAGATCCGCCCTACCCCACCAGTCTGCAAATCGGTGACCCCAACATCATCGCCGAACGCACCGGCATCACCACCATCGCCGACTTCCGGCGCCGCGATATGGCCGCGGGCGGCCAAGGGGCTCCTCTCGTTCCGGCCTTTCACGCCGCACTGTTCCGCTTAAACGATAGAAACAGGGTGATAGTCAACATCGGCGGCATAGCCAACATCACTGTCTTACCTAGTGACCCCTATAAAAAGGTCAGCGGTTTCGATACCGGCCCAGGCAATACCTTAATGGACACCTGGATCAAGAAACAGCAACGCAAAAATAAGGATGACAGCGGCCGATGGGCGGCAAGCGGGGAAGTCGATGAGAGCTTATTGAGCACCATGCTGAAAGACGCCTATTTCCACAAAACGCCGCCGAAATCCACCGGCCGCGAGCACTTCAACCCTGCCTGGCTGGATAAAATACTAAAGCGCCATAAGAAGCGCATCCTCGCCAGGAATGTCCAAGCCACATTGTGCGAATTAACGGCCCGGACCATTAGCAGCGCCATCCTTGAATATGCGCCGGACACCGACGAGGTATTGGTCTGTGGCGGCGGCGTGCATAACCTAGCCTTGATGATCCGCCTGCAAATGTTGCTGGAGACCATGAGGGTGGTCTCAACGGAAGAATTCAATATCGATCCCGACTACGTCGAGGCCATCGCCTTTGCCTGGCTGGCGAAACAGACCCTGGCACGCCGTACTGGCAACTTGCCGGCGGTCACCGGGGCGCGCCATGGCGTCATCTTGGGGGGCATATACGGCGGATATAAGTAGCGGTCAACAGGCTACCCCGGGCATTTATCCCTATCCGCGGTTATATCCCGGCCCAATCGCACACACCCCAAATCCTCCATCAGACCGGGGAAGATATGGGGCATGCCGCAACCGCAATAGCCCGTCCGGGTGGATGCATCACCCGGAGGTCATTTCGTATTTAGAAGACTAAAAAATACCGCGGTCGCGGAGAGTCGGTAACTATTACGCAGAGAATGAGGAGCCGCAGCCGCAGGTAGTCGTGGCGTTGGGATTGCGGATCACGAACTGCTCACCCTGCAGTCCTTCGGTGTAGTCGATCTCCGCCCCGACAAGATATTGGAAACTCATGGGGTCTATCAACAAGGTCACGCCGCAATTCTCTACGGTGGTATCCCCATCATTCATGTTTTCATCGAAGGTAAAACCATACTGGAATCCGGAACAGCCGCCACCGGTAATGAACACGCGCAGCTTCAAGGCGCTGTTGCCTTCCTCATCGATCAACTGTTTTACCTTTTTGGCCGCCGCCTCGGTAAAAATCAACGATTGCGGCATTTCTACAGCAGGTGCACTCATGACCTATCTCCAATTCGTTACAGCACTTGCCGTTATTATCCCTTTTCCTTAGGGGTCAAATCAACTTTAGCGATCCACGACGTGGAATTTCTCAATCTTACGTTCAGGCTGCGGCAAGGCCTCATTATCCGCCACCGGCAGGAACACCTGGTTATTTTCTTTTGAAACATGAATCAGTTGGCCGTTTACAGAGGCCCCCATGGCCATTTCGATGCGGGCATAGTAAATATTGCCCGTCACATGGGAATTGGGGGCGAGTTCCACCGATTCAGTCGCCCGTACATCCCCTACTACCGTTCCGGAAATGACCACTTGGGGAACGTTCACCTCACCCTCGATCTGGCCGCGCCCGCCCACCACCAGCACGGCCGCATTGTCGCCATCGGCAGCCATAATATTGCCGCGCACGGTCCCGTCCACATGCAGTCCGCCGCTAAAAGTCATATCCCCGGCGACACAGGTACCTTCCCCGACCAGGGTTTCCACCTTGGTCATTTTGCTGCGCTTGTTACCGCCATTGCTTCCCCACATATCGTGCCTCCTGTTAGGTTAAGATATCCTGCCAAGCGAAAACCTCTTTGACCTTCGAACGTTTAGGTGACCTTACCGATACCTGCACCACCACGCGCGTCGGAACAAAGTCTGCTGGCAAAATAATATCCCCCTCCGTTTGCCCGAAATATTTAAACTTAAATGTTTTACCGGCATCACGACCGGACAGTTCACTGAATGAATATTCCTTTTGCGCCTGATGCAACAATCCCTGCACCGTGAGTGTTACCGTGCCGCTGGTCTCACGTTTCTCTTTGGCCATTTGCACCAAGACCAATTTATAACTGTATCCTCGCTCACTACCGTTACCGCTGACCTGCAAATTTTGGATATGCAGGCCCTGCGCTGCAGCTTGCGGCGTCGCTATCCCGCGATAGAACGCCACTTCTTCCTTGAGTTCCGAGATCTCATTCTGCATGGACTCAAGGGAGGATTTGATCTTGGCATAAGCCTGCTGGTCGACCTGCTTTTCCTGTTCCAGGTAAGCCACCTGCTGACTCAGCGACCCATTGCTCTTCTGCAGCACCTCGATATTGTCCAGCAGTTTGTGCTGCCGGCGTGAGGCGGTATGACTGTCGAATCCGGCGCGATAACGCCCGTAGTCGAACAGCCCCCAGGCACCGACCGGTACGGCCAACGCCAACATCACCAACACCACCCGCTTCCGCCAGGGGTGATAGGCGGTTACTACTAACTGCTTAGCACTCCGAGACATGGGTCATCTCATCCACGATACTGTGGCGGCCGGAGAGCACATTTACTTTAGCCAACACCATTCCCGGTCACGTCAAGGCAACAAGGCGATGCCGCCCAGCCCCTGACTTTCCTCCAGGCCGAAGAGGATGTTCATATTTTGCACCGCCTGGCCCGCCGCACCTTTGACCAGGTTATCAATAACGGACAAAACTATCACGATATCTCCCTGTGGCGGTCGATGCACCGCGATGCGGCACATATTGCTGCCCCTAACACTGCGTGTCTCTGCCACACTGCCCGCCGGCAGTACATCCACACAGGCCTCCCCCTGATAGCGGTCCTCGAATAACGCCTGCAAATCCACATCTTTCCGCAATGTGGCGTACAGTGTGGCGTGAATCCCCCTGATCATAGGGGTGAGGTGAGGCACGAAGGTCAGCCCCACCTCCCCACCGGCCAGATGTACCAGGCTTTGGTGGATTTCCGGACTATGACGATGACCGGAAACACCGTAGGCCTTCATGTTCTCGCTGGCCTCGCTCAGCAGGTAGCCCAACTCCGCCTTGCGGCCCGCGCCGCTGACTCCGGATTTGGCGTCGGCGATTAAATGGCCGCAGTCCACTACACCGGCCTCTACCAAGGGCAGGAATCCCAGCGTCACCGCCGTGGGGTAACAACCCGGATTAGCCACCAGCCGCGCCGCGCGCAGCCGCCCGCGATTCATCTCCGGCAAACCGTAAACCGCCTCCGCCAACACTTCCGGGCAGGCGTGGGGCACCCCATACCAGCGCTGCCACAACGCCGGGTCGCTAAGCCGGAAATCGGCGGCAAGATCGATTACCCGCACCCCGGCCTCCAGCAAATCCCGCACCATGGTCATGGCGGTACCGTTGGGCGTGGCGAAGAACACCACGTCGCACTGGCTCAACGCCTTGGGATCCGGGTCGGAAAAGGCCAGATCCACGAAACCCCGCAGATTGGGGAACATGGCGCTCACCGCGGAACCGGCCTCGGAGCGGGAGGTGATCACCCGCAATTCCACCTCAGGATGCTGCGCCAATAAGCGCAGCAACTCGACGCCGGTATAACCGGTACCGCCCACAATACCGACCTTGATCATTGGTATGCCCTCAAAATCCAGATCACTTTTATTCTCTTTCCATTATTCTCGTTTGATAATAAGGAATAAGCGCCAACACCGCAAAGCTCAAAGCGCTTACTGTCGCCGATTGGAAACAGCCCCTCCGTCCGGGTGGTAAAAGGCACGGGTGATATAGGCAATCACCGCATCGATTTGTTCATCGCTCAACACCGCTTTCCAGGCCGACATGGTGGTATTTTCCACTCCGTTGCGAATCACCTGTTTCAAGCGCGCCCGGGTCATGCCTGCCATGGCCTTGGCATCGGTCAGATTGCGGGGATGGGGCTGGAGAAAATGTCCTATCCAATTGCCTGCCGTACCATCGGCGGCGTGACAGAAGGCGCAATTTTTCTGAAATAGCCGTTCGCCTTGGCGTTGCTGCGGCGACAAACCAGTCAATTTGGGTGCCACATCGTGACGGGCGTAAGGCGTGGCGCCGCTGATCGCATCCGGCTTATCGGGACGATAGCCGCCGCGCGGATAGGACACCGCGCGGGGATCCCAGATGGCGCCCGGGTCGCGCACCCGCGCTCGATCATGACAGGTGATGCAGCCGCTCATGAACAGACGCTTGCCCTCCCGCTGCTGCGGCGTCAATTTCTCCCACGGGGTGTCCAGCGGGATCTTTCCCAGAGCAAACGGATAAGCGGCCCCATAGCGCTTCTTATGATCGGGCCAACCGTTGGCGGCGGTATGATAGCGGGTATTGGCTTTGACCTTACCCGTCATGAAATTGTGACGCACGAAATCCACTACCGCTGCGATATCCGCCGCACTTAACACCCCGGCGAAGCTTTGCATGGCGGTATCCTTGCGGCCGTGTGTCACCGCATCGATCATCTTCTCCCGGCTGAGTTTGGCCGGATCGGCCTTGGTGAAATTCCGCGGCGGCGGCGACAGATAGGTGCTGGCCAAGGTCTTGGCATCACCACCGTAGCCGTGGCAGAAATAACAACGTTGGTTATAGATCTTGCGGCCACGGCTCAAATCCGTGGAATCAGTTACGGCGCTTGATTGAGTTTTTTTTTATCCGCCACGGACTGACCGTCATCGGGATGGATGAAGGCTGTGAATACATACTCCGCCACATCGGCGATCTGTTGATCGGACAACACCTTGCCCCACGACGGCATGACCGAGCCGCGCACCCCGTCCCGTACCGCTTTGAACAAGGCCGGGCGATTCAAACGGATGCGCGATTGAATGGCGTTGAAATCGCGCGGCTTAGGGGTAATGAAGCTGGAACGAGGCCCATCGCCGTCACCTTCCATGCCGTGACAGCTAAAACAATTGTGTTCGAAAAAATGCTTACCCTTGCGGGCATCACCATGGAGGCCGTTGGGAAACGGCAACGTCATATCGGCCTTGACGATATGGTCATGGTGGGGTGGCTTAACCGCCTTGCCGAGGAATGACTCGCGGATATAATCCACCACGGTGGCGATCTGCTCCGTCGACAGCCGCGAGCTAAACGGCATCATGGCGGTTCCCGGTCGCCCGTAGGTCACGGCACGGATCATCCGCTCACGGGTCAATACATTGCGCATTGCCGCGGTAAAGTTGCGCGGCGGCGGATTGAGGCTGGATTGGGTCCACACCGCACCGCTGCCCTCGTCACCATGGCACACCGCGCAATGGCGCACGTACAGTTGTTCACCTTCGGCGATCTTGGGCGGCAACGATGCGCTGGCCTTTCCCGTCATAAAAGTATTGCGAATGTAATCGACCACAGCGGTCATCTCGGCCTTTGATAAGCGATTGCCGAAGGCCATCATCGCCGTACCGGGCAGGCCTTCAGCCACTGAACGCAACATCCGCTCCCGGGTCAGCCTGGCCCGTGAGCGGGAGGTGGTGAAATCCGTCGGCGGCGCACTCAAACCGCGGCGCACCCGGGTATCGCCATTGCCCTTGTCGCCGTGGCAAATCACACAGTGCTGGGCATAGATCAGGGCGCCGTTGGTATCGGACGCGGCCTGTACCGGCCCCGTCACAACGCCCATCAGCAAAGCCGTCAGCAAGAGAATATGGATACGTCTGTCGAAAATCATGACTTTTCCGGATGATAGCTGTGGGAGAGCGGCCCGCGGCAAGCATTTGGCCGAAGCGACGTCATTGTGGCGGAAAATGGCGATTTGCGCTACCCTTGCCGAACGTTAGAGGCAAAGGGCGCTGACCCAGCCTACTGAAAGATAACGGGAAGGTTCAGCAAGCTGTGGCACATCACGGATCTCGCACAATTACCGACTATATCCGGTTCATCCGCATAACCGGTCGCCGCGCGTGCGGGCGCTTGACCACGCTGATCGCCTGCTTCGGCCTGCTGCTGGCCCTAGCACCTCAATCCTCCACCTCGGGGACCATTCTGGGGACCAAACACGATTTCACCGGCCTCAACAAGCGTGTCGGGGTGGTGGCCATGTCGGGCATGGCCTTCT
>CAYWIQ010000035.1:0-11739 GCA_964458405.1 uncultured Chromatiaceae bacterium | reverse complement strand
AGATACTCCACCGCCAGTACGCTGGCTGCCAGCTCCGGTTGTTCGGTGAAACGCATCAACAGGAACACCAGGTAACTTTGCATCTCTTCATCGAGCTGGAGCTTGGCCGCCGATTCCGCCTCGCTGACCAAGTTCAACCATTCCTCGATGGCGCTGGTATGGATAAGCAATTCCGACATGCTCCCTCCTGATTTTAGATATCGGCCGCCGGGACGATGTTTGAAGCGGCCTTGAAGCGAACATCCATGCGCGCTTCCATGATACCCAACCAAAGCGGGCTTGTGCGGGCCAATACTTAAAGAGACAATCAGCGGCGCGTTAAATTCTTGGGAATGCTTCTAGTCGATGAAAGGCGCGATGGACTGTTCAGCGGGGTGTAATATAAAGCGGAATGTGCCAATGCGCGTTAGACGCTGCGACCAAGCCCGCCGGCCGCTATTGTATGGCGCCTTGATAACAACGCTGCTTTCACCATGGGTGGTATCGCATTCCGCTTTAGCTGCGACGCAAGAGGCTTTACGCTACGAATTTACCCTGGGCACGGATTACAGCCGCGGGCGCTTCGATTGGAATATCGCTGGCAGTCTTGCGGGCAGCAATCCCAACATTTTGTCCGAGCTTACTTGGTACGATCTGGACATCGCGCAAGTCACCGGCGCCGCGCAGGTCACCATCAAGGATCGCTTGGTGCTGGCCGCTCGCGGTGCCTATGGGGCAATAGTGCAAGGGAAGAATCAGGACTCAGACTACAACGGCGACAACCGTACCCAGGAATTTCTGCGTTCCAACAGCAAAGGCGGTGGTAGTATCGGCGAAGCCGACTTGGGTGTGGGTTATCACTATCAAATGTACGCAAAGTGGTTGCAGCGCAATGTCCAAGTGACTCCGATGGTGGGGTATGCGCGGCATCTCCAATACTTGAAGATCACCGATGGACGGCAGACCATTCCCGCGACCGGACCGCTAGCCAATCTCGATAGCAGTTACGATGCACTTTGGTCGGGACCGTGGCTGGGTGTGAGGTTGAAATGGGGTGCCGGCGCGTATGGTACCGTATTGATTGATGCCGAGTATCATCGCGTCGATTACTATGCCGAGGCCAACTGGAATCTGCGCGGCGATTTCGCCCACCCGGTGAGCTTTAAGCACACCAGCCGGGGTTCGGGTTTGGTGCTGTCCCTGGCGCTCAGTCACGTTGTGACCCGGCATTGGGACGTTCTGGCCCGCATGGGGGCACAGTACTGGCATGCGGATCCCGGCATCGATACTCTTAATGTCATCGATTCCACCACCAAGGAGTTGAAGCCCGCGGTGACGCGCTTCAACGAAGCGAATTGGCGGGCCGTCTCCGCAGGGATAGCGGCGACTTATCATTTCTAAGGAAAATACAGCGGTATTGCCCTACATAATTTTTGGTGGTCCGCGTTATAATTGCCAGCTTTGGTTAAATCAACTACATAGATTAAGAAGGCCTCCGCCATGTCCGATGCCGCAACCGCTCCTCCCGGGAAGCGTGATGGTTCCACCTTTCAGGGTCTGATCCTGGCCTTGCAGGATTATTGGGCGGCGCAAGGCTGCGTGATCCTCCAGCCCTATGATTTGGAGGTGGGCGCCGGCACTTTTCACCCCGCTACCTTTCTGCGTTCCATCGGCCCCGAGACGTGGAGTGCAGCCTACGTACAACCCTCGCGGCGTCCCACCGACGGTCGCTACGGCGACAATCCCAACCGCTTGCAGCACTACTATCAATTTCAGGTGGTAATCAAACCCTCACCGCTCGATATCCAGGATCTCTACCTGGGATCGCTGCGCATGTTGGGGATAGACACCTTGGTGCACGACGTACGCTTTGTCGAAGATAACTGGGAGTCACCCACTCTCGGCGCCTGGGGATTGGGTTGGGAAGTATGGCTGAACGGTATGGAGGTCACCCAGTTCACCTACTTTCAACAGGTCGGCGGATTGGATTGCTGGCCGGTTACCGGCGAGATCACCTACGGTCTGGAACGCATCGCCATGTACCTGCAAGGCGTGGAGAGTGTATTCGATCTGGTGTGGACCGACGGGCCTCTCGGACGCGTCACCTATGGCGATGTCTTTCACCAGAACGAAGTGGAGATGTCCACCTATAACTTCGAATATGCCAATACCGAGGCCTTGTTCGCCTGGTTCGATACCTGCGAACAGGAAAGCAATAAATTGATCGAGGCGGATTTGCCGCTGCCGGCCTATGAAATGGTGCTCAAGGCTTCCCACACCTTCAATCTATTGGATGCGCGTCGCGCCATTTCGGTAACCGAACGCCAGCGTTATATCTTGCGAGTGCGCACGCTGGCCCGCGCGGTGGCCGCCGCCTATTTCGCGCGGCGTGAGGCCCTGGGTTTCCCCATGGCGCAACGGAGCGGGGAGTCACGCAATGACGGATAAGCGTGATTTCCTGGTGGAACTGGGCACGGAAGAGTTACCGCCCAAGGCGCTGCGGCGGCTCGCCGAGGCCTTTGCCGCAGGCATGGAGGCGGGTATCGCCAAGGCCGATTTGGCCCATGGTGAAATTTGTTCTTACGCCACCCCGCGGCGCATGGCGGTGCTGGTGCATGACCTGGTCGAGTCACAGCCGGATCGCGATATGGAGCGCCGCGGTCCCGCCTTGGCCGCCGCCTTCGATGAAGAGGGCAATGCCACTAAGGCGGCACAAGGCTTCGCTCGTTCCTGTGGTGTCGACGTTGATCAACTGGAGCGGCTGGAAAACGACCAGGGTGCGTGGTTGGTATACCGCAGCGTGCAGCGCGGCGTAGCTAGCCGTGAATTATTGGTTGGTATCGTCGAGCAGGCCTTGGCGGGGCTGCCGACGCCCAAGCGCATGCGCTGGGGCAGTCTGCGCGAGGAATTCGTGCGTCCGGTGCATTGGTTGGTCATGTTGTTCGGCGACGAGGTGATCCCCGCCGAACTCTACGGTGTGCGCGCCGGGAGCGAGACCCGCGGTCACCGCTATCATCACCCCGAGGCCATCAGCATCTCGGCGCCGCGCGCCTACGCGCCGTTGCTCGAGACGGAAGGGCATGTATTGCCAGAATACGCCGCACGCAAGGAGGCGATTCGCGGCCAGGTGCAGGAGATCGCCAAGACGGTGGGCGGCAACGCGGTGATCGACGAGGACCTGTTGGAAGAGGTGACCGCCTTGGTGGAGTGGCCGGTGGCCTTGATGGGTAATTTTGAGGCGCGCTTTCTAGAGCTGCCGCCCGAGCCGCTGATCTCGACCATGCAGGGTAATCAAAAGTATTTTCACGTCGTGGATGGTGCGGGCAAACTTCTGCCCCATTTCATCACGGTGTGCAATATCGACAGCCGCGATCCCGCCCAGGTGCGCGCCGGTAATGAGCGGGTGATACTGCCGCGCTTCAGCGACGCGGCGTTTTTCTGGGAACAGGATCGACGCCGGCCTTTGCATGAACTTCGTGAAGACCTCAAGAAGGTGTTGTTCCAGGCCAAGCTCGGTAGCTTATACGACAAGACCGAGCGCCTCAGCGCGTTGGCCGGTGAAATCGGTCAACGGCTCGGTGGCGAGCGCGGCATGGCGGAACAGGCGGCGCGGTTATCAAAGTGTGATTTGCTCACCCACATGGTGGGCGAGTTTCCCGAGGTGCAAGGCGTCATGGGCCGGTATTACGCCTCGGCCGAGGGGCTGGCCGCCGAGGTGGCGGAGGCCTTGGACGAACAGTATTGGCCGCGGTTTGCCGGTGACCGCCTGCCGGTGACCGCCAGCGGGCGCGCCCTGGCCATTGCCGACAAACTGGATACCCTGGTGGGGACCTTCGCCATCGGTCAAATCCCCAGCGGCGACAAGGATCCCTATGCCTTGCGGCGCGCGGCGCTGGGGGTGTTACGCATCATGGTCGAATGCGGTTTGACCTTGGATTTGGACGCGCTGCTCGGTCATGCCGCCGGGGTGTATCCGGCCGAACTGGGTGCCGGCAAAGCTGTTGGACAGGTATTCGACTTCATGATGGACCGGCTGCGCGGCTATTACCTGGAAGCGGGGACCCGCCCCGATGTGTTCGACGCGGTGTTGGCGCAACGCCCCACCCGTCCCTTTGATTTCGAGATGCGGATCCGCGCGGTGACCGCGTTCCGTGCCATGCCCGAGGCGGAGAGTCTGGCCGCCGCCAATAAACGTATCCGCAACATCCTCAAGCAGACGGAAGAGCATATCCCGGCCGAGGTGGATGCGGCGCAACTGGTGGAGCCGGCGGAACGGGTCCTTTATCAACAGCTGGCGGCCTTGGCCGAGCAGGTGACGCCGTTGTTCGATGCCGGCGATTACACGCCGGCCTTGCAGCGTCTTGCCGGATTGCGGGAAGCGGTGGATGGATTCTTCGACAAGGTCATGGTGATGACCGACGACCAAAAGCTGCGCCTGAATCGTCTGGCGTTGTTGGCGCGGCTTAACGGTTTGTTCCTGCGCGCCGCGGACTTCTCCCGCCTGCAGTAGCGTATCGGTGCTGTTGTGTCTCCGCAATCATCCACGAAATTGATCATCCTCGACCGCGACGGGGTGATCAATGAGGACTCGGATGACTACATCAAGTCACCGGATGAATGGGTGCCCGTTCCCGGCAGCCTCGAGGCCATCGCCCGCCTCACCCGCGCGGGCTATCGCATCGCGGTGGCCACCAATCAGTCGGGGTTGGCGCGCGGCTTGTTCGATAGCGATACCTTGCAACGCATCCACGACAAATTGCGCGCCGCCGTCACCGCGGCGGGCGGGCATATCGCCGCGATCTTCTTCTGTCCTCACGGGCCCGATGACGGTTGCGATTGCCGTAAGCCGCAACCGGGACTGTTGCGCGACATCGCCGCCCATTTTAATGTTGACCTTGAAGACGTGCCGGCCATCGGCGATTCGCTGCGGGATATCCAGGCCGCACAAGCGGTTGGCGCGCGGCCGATTCTGGTCCGCACCGGCAAAGGTGAGCGCGCTATAAAGCAGGGCGAAGGGCTGACCGGGGTCCCCGTCTACGCCGACCTCACCGCAGCGGTGGATGCCTTGCTGCACGATGCCGTGCGCATCCCCGCTGGGAAGCGATAATGGCCGAGGTCACGACTTCCGCCGCGGCAACGGGTCCCGGGCCGGGATCGTGGTGGCGTTCTACGCTGTTCATGGCGGGGATGGTGCCGACTACCATCATCTTTGCCGTGCTGGGTTTGCTGACCTTTCCCTTCCCATATCGTTGGCGTTACGCCTGCATTACCCAATGGACCACGTTTAACCTGTGGTGGTTAAAGGTGACGTGCAAGGTGCGCTACACGGTGGAGGGCCGGGAAAACATTCCGCCGGGTCCCGCCGTGATTTTATCCAAGCATCAATCCGCCTTCGAGACCATGGTCTACCAACGCATCTTTCCGCCCCACGTGTGGTTGCTCAAGCGGGAATTGCTGTGGCTGCCGTTTTTCGGTTGGGGGTTGGCGATGTTGGAACCTATCGCCATCGACCGTAAGGCGGGACGCAAGGCCTTGCAGCAATTGATAGCCGTCGGCGGCAAACGCCTGGCCCGCGGCCGCTGGGTGGTGATCTTTCCCGAAGGGACGCGTGTTGCGCCCGGTGAAAGAGGCCGTTACGCCCCGGGCGGTGCCATGCTGGCGGTGCGTAACGCCGCGCCGGTGGTGCCGGTGGCCCACAATGCCGGGGAATTCTGGCCGCGACATGGTTTTATCAAGCACCCGGGTACCATCCGCATCGTCATTGGGCCGACCATCGATACCCGCAATCGCAGCGCGCAGCAAGTCAATGCGCAGGCCGAGCAATGGATCGAGGACACCATGACCGACATCGGTGGCGTTAAGTAGGGTCGCCGGTGGTTAGTACCGAGCGGTTATCCCGCTATTACAGCTCGCCCCAGGCCCCGCTGGTTGTGCTGTCGGTGGTGCCGTCGTTGTTGCTGTCGATGTCCAGCTGATAGGTGGTGTTGCTCAGGGCGGTGAACGAGGCGGCGTCGTTGTTGCCCTCGGCGTGGAAGACGCCGCTGGTGGGCCAATAGTCCCCGTTGGTGATGTGCAATGCCGTCGGAGTGGTGATGTCCAGGTAGCCCTGAGTGGGGTCATAATAGCGGCCGGTGATGACGGCATCCACGTAATAGACGTTATTGGTCGAGTCAAAACTATTGGTTAATGCGATGTTGAAGTTTTCGAACTTATAGGCGGTCTGGGTGGCGTCATCCCGCAGTACGCAATCCATTTTAATGGTGGTGGTTCCCCCGACGTCGGCTTGTTTTTTATCGTCATCATAAATAGCATCTGTGGGGCTATTATCGGCGTCGGGGGTGTTGTCGGGGTTGATGGGTTCGCTGCTGGTTGTGTCAGGGCTTTCATCCAGATCAGCTTCATCTTGCTTGGTGATAAGCGCGGAACCGCTCGCAGTGAAGCTGCTACCCGCATAGCTGATGCCCAGCGAATCGAACGAGATGCTGAAGGGGTTGGGCGCGAGGGCGGTATTGTTGAACATGTCCAGGCCGAAAGGGTTGGTCGAGGTCTGGAAGGCGGGATCAATGTTGGCATTGTTGGTGGTCTGCCCCGAGGCCGTGGCGCTGCCGTTGATGGTGGTGGTGCCGTCACAGTAACTGTCGAAAGTCAGGTCTAGGTAAAATTCGCGGGTTTCATCATTATAGTTGCCGCTGTATTTCATCTGTCCTTCGTGACCCACGCAGCTTCCGGGCACTTGGCCGCTGATATCCTTGTTGTTTAAGGCCGCGGCATTGGCGGGGGTAAGATTACCGCTTTGCAGTGCCTGTTGGATCGCGTTGTCCAGCGCTTCGGATAGCACCAGGGTTCTGGGCGAGGCGGGGCTTTGGCTTGGGTCGGTCAGGCTGGCGGTACTGCCCAAGGTCGAGCCGGCCTGACCGCCCCGATAGGCGGCGGCCAACAGGGTGGCACTGTTGCTTTGGGTGAGTGTCGCGGGTTCGGTGTTGCCGTCGTAACTGACCCGCGTCGAGCTGGGGAGAGCCACTTTACTGCCGTTATTGCTGAGACAGCCGGCGATGAATAGGGCCAGCAGCGGGATGCCCAAATATTGTAGTTTTAGCGGCTTCATGCATTCCCCTCGTTCGAACTCGTTGTGACTGCCCCTGTCGCGGTCACAAGCCGGAAAGTGTCGCATCCGCGTATGGCATTTGCAACGCCTATCGGCTTACGCATCGGTCTTCGAGGTCGGGTGTGGCGCGGGATTCAGCCCTACGGAGAAAGTATTGCGGTTGCTGTGTGCCGATTCATTGCCCCTTGTGCTGCAAGGATTTGGCCACCATTCTGGCGATAGAGCGCTCCGTGGTCAGATTGGCGATTTCCTCGAAACTGACCCAGGCCAGATCCTTTGATTCGCTGCTGATCACCAGCGGTGTGGTCGGGTCGGCTTCCAACAGGAAACGCACGTCATAATGGAGGTGGCGGGGCTCCGTACCCCGTGCCGGGATGGGATGGACATCCACGTCGAAAACCGCTTCTGATACCGGTTTGATGTCGTTCACGCCGGACTCCTCGCGCGCCTCACGCAGGGCGACCCGCAGAATGTCGGTGTCGCCGTCGGCGTGACCACCCAGTTGCAGCCAACGTTCGAGTTTGAAGTGATGTGTTAACAGCGCCCGGCTGCGGTCGCGATCGACGATCCACGCCGAACCTGTCACGTGGCCTGTCTGCAGAGTTCGTTCAAAGCACGCGCTTTCGGTTTCGATGAACCGTAGCAGTGTTTCATACATGTCCCGTTCGTGCTGATCGTGGGGTCGGTATTGGCGTAACTTATTCAACAGCGGTGCGCGATGCATGGCAAAGATACTGGTGCGGCTTATAGAGTCGAGGTCAGTAGTATAACTAACTTCCGGATTGATGGGCCCGCAGCAGTCGCCGGGATTCCGCCGTCGCCAGGATAACCATGCCGTCGCGAATGACGATGGGTACGGCGGTCAGTCGTTGATGCAAGCAAGGTCCCCACGTGCACAGGCCATCGCCGATGCGGAACAACGCGCCGTGAAGGGTGCATTGAATCATATCGCCATCGCGCGTCAGAAAGCGGTCGCGGTCCCAGTTGAGTGGTGCGCCGGTATGGGGGCAAGAGTTGATGTAGGCATACACAGTCATGCCTTGTCGCACCAAACATAGGCTGATGCGATCATCGTACAAAAACACTTCTTTACTCTCGCCATCAATGATGGCGTCGAGCCGGCATAGGGTCAGCTCCGCTTCACCGGCTTGATACTGTGCGGGATGCGGGGAATCGGTAGTCACGACTTCATGATGATTAAAAACATTGTTATGCAGCTTAGCATAGTGAGGTAAGGCTTAAGGTATGTTCCGTTTACGAATAATTTGATTTGGCTATGCAGATACGCACGTCCGTAAATGATGCTGGTCTAACGTTGTATTTTCAGTAATCTAGTGGTGCGGACGATATGTTTAATTATGGTATGTAGAAAACTGAAAGCATATGAGGGATGTAGCAATCATAGGGGTGGCATCGGGCTGGGGAGCGCAGCATCGCGGATGTGAAGATGGGCCCGCCGCCCTTCAGTCCTCGGGTCTTTTCCCATGCCTGGGGCATGCAGGGTTGCCGTTGCCCGTCTTTGAGATGCTTGAAGTTTCAGCTGCAACACAGGGTCGGGAAGATCTCGATCGGGTTGTCCATGTCGATAGCCGTTTGGCAATGCGGGTTGCCGCGCACATCAAAGATCACATCCTGCCCGTCGTGGTCGGTGGTGATCATGCCTGCGCCGTCGGGACATGGAGCGGTGTGCGCGCCGGTTTGGCGCCGCATCAAGCGATGGGGTTGATCTGGGTGGATGCGCATATGGATAGCCATGTTCCGGCCACCAGTCCCAGTGGGGCCTTGCATGGTATGCCACTGGCCTGCTTGCTTGGTGAGGGCCCGGATGCGTTGATCAAGCTCGCCGGGCCGGCACCCAAGTTGCAGCCGCAGCATGTCTGTCTGATCGGTGTGCGCAGCTTTGAACGGGGTGAACAGGCGTTATTGGAGCGTGTGGGCGTGCGGATATATTTCATGGATGAAGTGAAGGCGCGAGGTTTCGGTGGGGTATGGGAAGAGGCCGTGCGCTATGTCACGCAGCGTACCGCCGGTTACGGCGTCACCATCGACCTGGATGCCATCGATCCCCGCGATGCGCCGGGGGTCGGAACGCCGGAAGGCGATGGGATTGCGGGCGAAGATTTGATTGCGGCAGTACGACAGCTGCACGACGATCCACGCCTCTTGGCGCTGGAGATTGCCGAGTACAACCCGCATGAAGACAGGGAACGACTAACCTTGAAATTGCTGCGTCGCCTGATTTGCGCGGCGGTAGCGGGAAAGGAACGGGATGAATAACACCATTGCACTGGAGGATCGCTACTGCGCCCACAACTATGCACCGCTGCCGGTGGTGCTGGTCAAGGGCGAAGGGGTGTACGTGTGGGACGATCAAGGCAAACGCTATCTGGATATGATGAGCGCCTACTCGGCGGTGAGTCACGGCCATTGCCATCCCCGCCTGCTGGAGGTGTTGACACAGCAAGCCGGACGTTTGGCGATCGTGTCGCGTGCCTTTTATTCGGATCGCCTTGCCCCTTTCCTACAGCGTCTTTGCGAACTGACCGGCCAGGACATGGCCTTACCCATGAATACCGGGGCCGAGGCGGTGGAAACGGCATTGAAGGCGGCGCGCAAGTGGGCCTACTCCGTCAAGGGCGTGGTAGCGGATCAGGCCGAGGTGATCGTGTGCGAGAACAATTTCCACGGCCGCACCATCGCCATCGTCGGCATGTCGTCCGAGGCGCAGTATCGCGAAGGATTCGGCCCTTTTCCTCCCGGGTTTAAGATCATCCCTTACGGCGATACCGCGGCGCTGGCCGCGGCCATTACGCCCAATACCGCGGCCTTTCTGCTCGAGCCTATCCAAGGGGAAGGCGGGATCGTGATCCCCCCGCCAGGGTACCTTGCCGAATGCGCGCGTATTTGCCAATCACGCAATGTGCTGTTGTTGTGCGATGAAATTCAGAGCGGTTTGGGCCGCACCGGCCGCTTGCTCGCCTCGGATCACGAGTCGGTCAAACCCGATGGTTTGATCCTGGGCAAGGCCCTGGGCGGGGGGTTGTTGCCGGTGTCGGCATTCCTGGCGCGACGTGAGGTGATGGCCGTGTTCCAACCCGGCGATCACGGCAGCACCTTCGGCGGTAATCCATTGGCGGCGGCGGTGGCGTTGGCGGCGCTGGACATCATCGAACGCGACGGGCTGGCCGAGCGGGCACAGGCATTGGGTGATTATTTTTTAGGCCGGTTAAGGGAGATCTCCAGCCCGTTGATCAAAGAGGTACGCGGCAAGGGTATATTGATCGGGATGGAGTTCCATCCCGAGCGTGTCGCGGCGCGCACCGTCTGTGAGGCCTTGATGGCGGAAGGGATTTTGAGTAAGGAGACCCATGACACCGTAGTCCGTTTCGCACCGCCGCTGGTGGTGGAGCGTGAACAGCTTGATGATGCTGTCACCGTTATCAGTCAGGTGCTTAGCGCACTAAAACGGGGTTGATGGCCAAGATTGGTACGAGAATTGCCTGATTTCCTTACACCCCAAAAAGCGCCAAAAATGCGACAGGGGAGTATTCTTATGGATAAAGGTGACAAACAGGAGGGTCTCGTCCATGTTCACTGATAATCGTAGCCATGCGCGCCTATCCGTCCCCAAGTACTACACGGGCGGCAGTTTTCATTTGATCGACGGTGAGCGTAAGTATCATTACATCAGGGCAAACGATGTTTGCATCACGGGGGTGGGGTTGGACGTGCCGTCCGCCATCGATCGTGGCAAACAGGTCAAGGTGTGTTTCACTTCCCAAGAATGGCGGGCCGACCTTGAAGGTACGGTAATGTGGTGTGAGCGCGCCGATCGCATCGGGGTAAGTAAAAAATCCTATCAAAACTATCGCGTGGGCATCATGTTGAGTCCGGAAAATTCGGAAGAAAATGCCCAGCTGTATTTGACGCTCAAGGACGGCTTCGAACTGGATCGCCCCAGCCAATCGGCGTAAACGCCGCACGGGCCGAATATAAATCCTGTTGTTGTAAGAGACGCACTCTCCGTGTCGACACTGTGGCCGCTATCGCGGGTTATAGTGGCCAAAGCTAAGGTTGCTTGCCGATAAAGCGATTGATCTGACGGCGTTGTTTTTTGTTGGGTCGTTTGTCGCTACGGGGGCTGGCAAGGACCGATAATCTGTGCAGTTCCGCCAAATGGTCGCGGGTCTCCCGGCTTTCCGGCGTCTCCTCATAGAGTAGGCGGGCGGCCGGGGCCGGTCCGCGCTGGGTGCTCAGTGCCCGTACCAGGACGGTGAATTCATACGGCCCTTTACGGATCCGCAACTCATCGCCGCTGGCGACACTGTGCGCCGGCTTGACGCGATTGCCGTTGACATGGACTTTACCCCCGCTAATGGCTTCCACCGCCAGCGTCCGAGTTTTGAAAAACCGGGCCGCCCACAGCCATTTATCAAGGCGCACTTTGGCGATATCCGCGTCCATATTCCGGTTTTGCTCCTAAGGGGTTTATACACAGTGTATCGCGGGGCCGGGGTCGGCAAAAAGGAGCATTGCAGGGCGTTGTCCGCGGTCTTAGAGGGATGCAAATACCTCAGATGGATATTTCGTCGATAAAAGTGGCGGTACATTGCCTTTGAATGACTGGCGTTGTAAGCGTTGTACGGCCACCGTAT
>CAYWIQ010000034.1:3816-12363 GCA_964458405.1 uncultured Chromatiaceae bacterium | reverse complement strand
CCGGCCTGCCCGGCCGCTACCAGGAAGGCGGCCATCTCCATCTTGGAATAACGGTTGTCGGTGATTTCGAAAGCGATGCCCTGAAAGTCTTCCAAGGTAAGACGCTCACCCAGGATCTTGCGCCGTACGGCATCCATGGAACGGGGCGGTTCGGCATGAGCGATCTGGATGGAATTGCCTTCGGGGTGGCCCAGTTGCTTGAAGGCCTGCTCGGACAGGCCCAATTGCGTTTCGGTGACGATGGCGGCGTCGTCCACGACGTTGAGGACGGCGAAGATGCGGGTGCTGTTGCCGGTGATTTCCACCTTGGATAAGGCTTGAAAGCCCTCGGCGCGCACCACGGCGCAATCGCGATGCAGGTAGGCAACGTTTTCCCGGTAGGTGTCTATCGCTACACGGCGCAGGCTCAAGGGTGCGGCGGGTGGAGTGGGGGGCGATGTGACCATGGTCTATAACGTTAGCATAAATTGGACTGCAAGCCGTTTTTCCTCACTATTCATACTGCCGCATCGGTGGCAGGTTGCGGTGTCTGAGCGGCGGTCTCGGCCTCCTTGCGGCGCTCCTCTTGTTGCAATGCCCATAAATGGGCGTAGACACCGCCGCTTGCCAACAAGTTCTGGTGAGTCCCGCGTTCTATGATTTTGCCCTTTTCCAACACCAAAATCTGATCGGCGTCGATGATGGTAGAGAGTCGATGGGCGATAACCAAGGTAGTGTGGTCGGCGGCGATTGTGCTTAGTTCGCGGAGGATCGCCCGTTCGGAATTGGAGTCCAGGGCCGAGGTGGCTTCATCGAATATCAGGATGCGGGGTTTTTTCAGGATTACCCGCGCGATGGCGATACGCTGTTTTTCACCGCCGGAGAGTTTCAGGCCGCGCTCGCCTACCATGGTATCGTAGCCGTCCGGCAGGGATGCGATGAAGTCGTGGATGTGGGCCATCTGCGCGGCGCGGATTACCTCGTCGCCGGATGCTTCCGGTTTGGCGTAGGCGATGTTGTAAAAGATGGTGTCGTTGAATAGCACGGTGTCCTGCGGCACGATACCGATGGCTGCTCGCAGGCTCTGTTGGGTGACGTCGCGGATGTCCTGGTCATTGATGAGGATGCGGCCGCCGTCGACGTCGTAGAAGCGGAACAGTAATCGGACCAGGGTGGATTTGCCGCTGCCGCTGGTGCCGACCACGGCGACCTTATGGCCGGCGGGCACCTCGAAATCGGTGTCGAATAGGATTTGCCGCTGCCGGTTGTAGCCGAAGTTGACTTGTTGGAAGCGAACGGCGCCTTTGCCCACCGCCAGCGGCTGCGCGTCCGAGTGGTCGCGGATCGCCGGGTTCTCTTCCAGCAGCTTGAACATCTTTTCCATGTCGGCCAAGGAGTTTTTGATTTCGCGGTAGACGAAACCCAGGAAGTTCATGGGAATAAACAGCTGTAGAAGATAGGCGTTGATCAATACCAGATCGCCCATGGTGAGGCTCTTATCCACCACGCCGCTGGCGGCGAGGAACAACAGCCAGGTAATGCCCACGGCGATGATGGCGCCTTGGCCGAAGTTGAGAAACGACAGTGAAGTCTGGCTCTTGACCGCGGCTTGTTCCCACACCGACAGGTTTTCATCATAGCGCCGTGCCTCGAAGTCCTCGTTGCCGAAATATTTGACGGTCTCATAATTGAGCAGGCTGTCGATGGCCTTGGTGTTGGCCTTGGAATCCATCTCATTCATGGTGCGGCGGAATTTCATGCGCCACTCGGTGACGCTGAGGGTGAAGGCGATATACACCGCCACGGTGCCGAAGGTGATCACCGCGAAGGCGACTTGGTATTTCACCAACAGGATGGTGGCCACCAGGGTGATTTCCACCAGGGTGGGAATGATATTGAACAGCATGAAGGTCAGCAGGAAGCTGATGCCGCGGCTACCCCGTTCAATGTCCCGCGATACCCCGCCGGTCTGGCGTTCCAGGTGAAACTTGAGCGCCAGGGAGTGCAGGTGGCGAAACACCTGCAAGGCGACGCGGCGGATGGCGCGCTGGGTAACCTTGGCGAAGATGGCGTCGCGCAGTTCGCTGAACAGAGAGGCGGCCATACGCATGGCGCCGTAGGCCAGCAAAAAGGCGATAGGCAAGACCAGGACCGGGTTATGGGCGCTGTCCAGGCGGTCAACGATACCCTTGAGAGCCAAGGGGATGGAGACATTGGCTACCTTGGCCAGCACCAAGCAGCCCAGGGCCAGGAGTGCCCGCGCCCGATATTCCCACAGATAGGGGAGCAGGGTGCGGATCGCCTTCCAGTCGCGACGGTGGCCGGATGGGGCGGTGCTGGTGGAGGGGGGCGTCATCTGGGATAGGCAATACTGAGTTTGTGCGGGTTACGAGCCGCCAGTGTACACGGCCCACCCATTTTATTTAAGGCTAATTATTAGGCCGCGGTGACTTGAATCGGGTTGTGCAAGCCCATATTTATAAGACGTTTGGTGTGGTTTTGAAACATAATCTGCTAAGCGAACACTAAGGAATAGAGCATGCCGATTTACGAGTATCAATGCGAGGCTTGCGGCCATCGCCTGGAGGCCTTGCAGAAGATCAGCGAAGAGCCCTTATCGGATTGCCCGGAATGCGGACAGTCCAGTTTACAGAAACTGGTATCGGCGGCGGGTTTTCGTCTCAAGGGCAGTGGTTGGTACGTGACCGACTTCAAGGACGGCGGCAAGAAGAAATCGGGAGACGCAACCCAGCCCGCCGCGGCCGCTGAGGGCAAGTCAGCGGATAAGACGGATAAGGGCAAGGGTGGCGAAAGTGCCGGAACGACTAAGCCTGCAGAGACGTGAACCGGGTTCAACCGGCGGACACACAGCCCGCAACTGCGCATGATAGGCAGGTGGCTACATATGACGTTAGAAATGATGAATGAAAAAAGGCCAGCGATCGCTGGCCTTTTTAACGTATTGGTTCCGTCCCCCAAAATCGTTTTAGTCAGGCCGGCATCTCCATGGGCATTGCCTGGTGACTGGCCTTGACGACTTCGGAATTAGGGACCTAAAACGATATAGATCAACGTGACGATGGCGAACACTGCGATTACGATGGCTGCATCATCCTGGGTGGCATTTTTTGCTAGGTTCACAGACTTCTCCTCCTTAACATGGTGACAGCGATGCGTTTTGTTATAAGCCACCTCGGGCTCGGTGTGCGGCCGAAGTGTCTGGAGAGAAACACTAGAGGATATGTGCTGATTTGGCAAGAAGAAATTTAAATATTTGTCTATTTCAAAGCGGGTTATACGGTTATGATGGTAATACCGATGTTTTTTCAAGCCGGCCTGTAGAGCATTTCGTTTTGTGCGGATGCTGGCTTATACCAAACAATTACTTAGACCCGATTCTTCGCTGAGTGTAAATTATGCCGATCTACGAATATGCGTGTTCCGCCTGCGGCCATCGCTTGGAGGCATGGCAAAAGATGAATGAGGAACCCCTACATGATTGTCCCGCGTGCCATGCCCCGTCGTTGCGGAAATTAATCTCCGCGGCCGGGATCAGTGTTAAAGCGGGACGGGGCCAGTCGGAACCGCTGTGCGGCGCCGGGGCCTGCCCCGCCTGCATCGGCGAGTGAGGACGACGGGCATGTCTCGACTGCGTCGTTATTTGATCGCCGGCCTGTTGGTATGGCTGCCCATCGGGGTGACCGTACTGGTGGTGAAATTACTGGTGGATCTTATGGACCAAACCCTGGTGGTCCTGCCCGAGGCCTATCGTCCCGATCATATCCTAGGGTTCCATGTGCCCGGTTTGGGAGTGGTGTTGTCGGTATTGGTGGTGTTGTCCACCGGCGTGGTCATGGCCCATTTATTCGGCCAGCAGTTGTTGAGTGCTTGGGAGGCGATCCTAAAACGAATCCCGTTGGTCCGTTCCATCTATTCCAGCGTCAAGCAGCTGTCGGAAACCCTATTGAGTTCCGGCGGGCAATCTTTTCGTAAGGTCTTGCTCATCGAATACCCGCGTAAGGGGCTATGGACCCTGGCCTTTCAGACCGGGGTGGAGGTGGGTGAGGCCCAGGCCCGGACCGGTGAAGAGGTCATCAATGTCTATGTTCCTACCACTCCCAATCCGACCTCCGGTTTTTTCCTGATGGTGCCGCGTCACGATGCAGTGGAATTGGAGATGAGCGTCGACGAAGGCCTGAAAATGATCATTTCCATGGGGGTGGTGGTACCCACTTGGGCTCAGGATGAACCGCCGTCCATCGCGGACGTTGCGCAAATGTCGCCTAAAAAGTGATAATGGCGCCCTTTTACGCGGCGAATAAGCCTTAATTTTCGGGAAGTCTAACAAATGCGTAGCCACTATTGCGGCCATGTGAATGAATCTTTGGTGGATCAAGAAGTCGAGGTATGTGGCTGGGTGCATCGCCGCCGCGACCACGGCGGGGTGATCTTCATCGACCTGCGCGATCGCGAGGGCGTGGTGCAGGTGGTCTTTGATCCGGATAGACCCGATAACTTTGCTCATGCGGAGCGGGTGCGCAGCGAGTTCGTCCTACGTGTTAAGGGGGCCGTCCGGCCACGCCCCGCCGGGACGGAGAATCCCAATCTTCCCAGCGGCCAGATAGAGATCGATTGCCGGGAGTTGGAGATCCTTAATCGTTCCGAGGCCCTGCCGTTCCAGGTCGAAGACGACGCGGAACTGGGAGAAGAGGTCCGCCTGCATTACCGTTATCTGGATCTGCGCCGGCCCGAGATGCAGCGACGCATGATCATGCGCGCGCAGGTGACACGCACGTTGCGCCGCTTCCTCGACGAGCGCGGCTTTCTCGACATTGAAACCCCGATCCTGACCAAGTCCACGCCCGAGGGGGCACGGGATTACCTGGTGCCCAGCCGCACCCACCCCGGTGAGTTCTTCGCCCTGCCGCAGTCCCCGCAGTTGTTCAAGCAGATTTTGATGATGTCGGGCATGGATCGTTATTACCAAATCGTGCGTTGTTTCCGCGATGAGGATTTGCGCGCCGACCGCCAACCCGAATTCACACAGCTCGACGTCGAGATGTCCTTCATCGATGAAGAGCAGATCATGAATTTGATGGAGGACATGATCCGCGAGCTGTTCGCTCAGGTGTTGGAGGAGCCGTTGCATTCGCCGTTCCCGCGCATGACCTACGCCGAGTCCATGCATCGCTTCGGGGTGGACCGCCCCGATCTGCGCATTCCCCTGGAGTTGGTGGAGTTGAAGGACGTGATGGGCGGCGTGGATTTCAAGGTGTTTTCCGCGCCGGCGTTGGATCCCCATGGTAGGGTGGTGGCGTTACGCATTCCCGCCGGCGGCGAACTGACGCGTAAAGAGATCGACGAATACACCGCCTATGTAGGCCGCTACGGCGCCAAGGGGCTGGCTTACATAAAGGTCAACGACGTTCAAGCGGGAAGGGGCGGTTTGCAGTCGCCCATCGTCAAGTTCCTGCCCGACGATGTGGTCACCACCGTTTTGCAACGCACCGCCGCGGAAAACGGCGATTTGATCTTCTTCGGCGCCGACAAGGCCAAGCTGGTCAACGAATACATGGGCGCGTTGCGGATCAAGATCGGTCACGATCGCGGCCTGGTGGAGCGGGGCTGGCGTCCGGTGTGGGTGGTCGATTTCCCTATGTTCGAATGGGATGCCAAGGAAAACCGTTGGGTGGCGCTGCACCACCCTTTTACCGCCCCGCAAGCGGCCAATCCAGAGGATATGGCGGAAGACCCGGCCAATTGCCTGTCGCGGGCCTACGACATGGTGTTGAACGGCACCGAATTGGGCGGCGGCTCCATCCGTATTCATAATCCGGAGACGCAGCAGGCGGTGTTCCGACTGCTGGGGATCGCAGAGGAGGAGGCCAAGGAGAAATTCGGTTTTCTATTGGAGGCCTTGGCGTTCGGTTGTCCGCCCCACGGCGGTTTGGCCTTTGGCCTCGATCGCTTGGTGATGTTGATGAGCGGGGCCTCTTCAATCCGTGATGTAATGGCCTTCCCCAAGACCCAATCGGCCACCTGCCTGTTGACCGCGGCGCCGTCGCCGGTGGCGGATGTCCATTTACGTGAATTGGGGATACGGTTGCGCAAGCAAGCGGACGCCGGTTAAGGTAAGAGGCGTTATGCGCGGCAAAGGGGGGTGAGGCTGGCGATGGCAGCGAATGCGTTAGCGATACAGGATTTTTCCCGACTCGATGATGCCGAGCTCGAGGCGCGCATCGTGGCGGCCAAGGAGGCGTTGGGGGAGCGCTTGGTGATCTTGGGTCATCACTATCAGCGCGAAGAGGTCTTTCGCCACGCCCAATTCTCCGGTGATTCTCTAAAATTGTCACGGATGGCCGCACAGTCGCGGGCCGAGTACATCGTGTTCTGCGGTGTTCATTTTATGGCGGAGGTGGCGGATATCTTGTCGCGTCCCGAGCAAACGGCGATTTTGCCGGATCTTGCCGCCGGTTGCTCCATGGCCGACATGGCCAATCTAATCAAAGTGGAGCGTGCCTGGCGCGATCTGCACGAGGTGCTTGGTGATGCCGACCAGTCCGTCACACCGGTTACCTACATCAATTCCGCCGCCGACCTGAAGGCCTTTTGCGGCAGGCACGGCGGTATCGTCTGTACTTCCAGCAACGCGCGCCAGGTATTGGAGTGGTCCCTGCAGCAGCGGGAGAAGGTGCTGTTCTTTCCCGATCAGCATTTGGGGCGCAATACCGGCTATGGCATGGGAATCCCGTTACAAGAGATGGTGGCATGGGATTTTACCAAGCCCATGGGCGGTTTGACGCCGGAGCAGATCCAGCGGGCGAAGATCATTTTGTGGAAAGGCTTTTGTTCCGTTCATCAGATGTTTCGTCCCGAACACATCGATGCCTTTCGCGATAAATTTCCCGAGGGTAAGGTCATTTCTCATCCTGAATGTTCTTTCGAAGTCTGTCAGAAGTCGGATCTCGTGGGGTCTACGGAATATATTATTAAGGCCGTGGCCGAATCCGCGCCCGACAGTCGGTGGTTGGTCGGTACCGAGCTCAATCTGGTCAACCGACTCCACGAGCGCCACAAGCATGAAGGCAAAAACATACACTTCATGTCACCGACTATATGTATGTGCTCTACCATGTTTCGTATTGATCCTCAGCATTTGCTGTGGACGTTGGAGAATTTGCTGGCGGGGAAAGAAGTGAATCGTATTCATGTCCCGGATGATATGGCAAGCGACGCTCGCCTCGCGCTCAAACGGATGTTCGCGGTATCGGTTTAGGGTTGTAAAAAGTAAGCTGGCAGCAAGTCTATTCAGCCTAATGTCATGCCAAGGGCATTCACGACACACTGCTCAAATGTCTAGCGTTGTCCATTGCCGGGATTCGAACGGTGACACTAGGTTGCCCGCATCTCTCGATTCCGAGCGAAAGACGTGCCGTCACAAGGCGGTGAATAAACGCTAAAAGTAAATCTGCGCGCCCAGCGATGCAGTGTTCGTATTGACCTTGCCGGTTGCCAGCCCGCTTCCCATACCACTTATGCGAGACCATTCGCCACGAATAGTAACACTACGGCTGACGTCAATCTGTAGTCCAATACCAAACATTGGACTTAGACCGGATTTACTATAATTCTCAATCCCTTGTTTAATTCTCGATCCTGTTATGTTAGCTCGATCGAAATCCGTGGTACGAACAAGTTTTGCGCTCCAATAATACCCCCCGAATCTAGCAAAAACAGACATATAATTATCAACCGGCAGTGTAGCCAGTGCGGTTATTCCATAGCCTTCCAATGTCAGCCGATCAAGGGTGGAAACGCCCAAATTAGCATTCAGTCCAAGACCCGCTGCGTTCGTTGCAAAGGGGTTAGTCAAACCTTCATTATGGCCGTCTCTCGTAAACTCACCCAGTGGCTGATATAAAGCTTCCAGAGAAAGATAACGGTTGAACGTATAGCCAGCATATATTGCCCAAGTCGAATTCGTAGACGAATTATCATGACTTGAACCGAAGAAGGTCGGGGCACCTGTAAAGAGATAGTTGTAGGGCAAGGTCTGAAATGTCATATCTTCAACCGTGCCTTTGGTTTGTGCCAGCGCTGCACCCATATATTTACCGGCACTTCGGGCCAACAGTGTTGGCGAATAAACTAAAAACAACCCTATCAATAGAATTGCTCTACCTTTCATGCTGCGCTCATCCTCATGTCGATTTATCAGAACTATAAGATATGTGTCGGCTCATCGGTGCCAAATATCAAACTTCCAAGCGCAGTACATTTAATTCTTTGCTCGGAAAGCGAAATTTCTTTTCAAAAACCCATGAGCTTAGATAGACTAAATGCCCACTTTGTATCACTTATTCCACGCCACGCTCGAATACCTATCTCGCATAATGCCCAGGGAAAATTTCAATTTCATTGAATTATAAGCAGGTTATCATAAAGGATTGGTGTGGTGCTGATTTTCCATTCGCGAGGGTAGCCGTTACCTCGCAGGCCCGGAATAAATTGCTTGGCTCTTGGGTCAGCTTCAGTAGGCCCAGTTGGTGTTTGATAATGCTTTAGTGC
>CAYWIQ010000034.1:0-3806 GCA_964458405.1 uncultured Chromatiaceae bacterium | reverse complement strand
TTCTCTCTGGCGTCGTTGACAGGCCCTAGACTTGAAGCTGCTGAGATTGAGCTAATCACACAATTTACGGCTTTGAAATAATCGAGTCTATTTCACGCAGTTTGGTTATAGCCGATTCGTTGGTAGGATCTACGGCGATTAGAGCGCGATAGCATTTGCCTGCCTCGACAAATTCACCTTCGTGTTTATAGGCATCACCCAGCTTCATTAAAAGTACTTTCTTCTTTGGGTCAAGCTGCTTGATTTGCGATTCGACTTCTCTCGACTTGGCATCATCTCCAAGGCCTAGGAAGTACACGCAATACAGGCCTGTCAAAGCGTAAAGGTCGCGATGGTCAATCTTTAAAACCTTTTCGTAATAAAAGATGGCATCTCGCCAATTTTTTTCTTTTCGGGATATGTCAGCCAGACGGCCGAGTATGTACTTATTACCTGGGTTGATTAAAACAATCTTTTCCCAGACCTCTATTGCCTGGCGGTTGAGTTCTTTGCCTCTAAAACAGTCTCCAAGACCGGTCAGGGCGAATATGTCCTTGTTGCTTATTGATAGGACTTTCTGGTAGTACGCGATGGCTTCATCCCAGTCTTTTTTAACCCGACAGCGATCGCCCAATCGGGTCAAGACGTAGGTGTTATTGGGGTTAAGGGTGATAAGCCTTTTCCAAGCGGTGATCGCCTCTTCTATCTGTTTATTGCCTCGATAGGCGTCGCCGATTCCGGCGAGTGAATATTCGTCGTCGGGGTTGATGTCTAGCGCCTTCAAGTAATGAGTGATGGCGTCCTGCCATCGCTTTTTGCCCTTCAGGCAATCGCCGATACCGCAGTATGCTCTATAGTCCTCGGGGGAATACTTCAATAACGTCTGATAATATGAGATCGCTTCTTCAATATTGCCGGTTTTGCGCTCGGCGTGGGCAAGACCGCTTAGAATTTTAGGGTTGGACGGGGATAACTCCAGGGCGCTTTTCAATATTGGAATCGCTTCCCTGAATTGTCTGTTTTTAGAGAGGCGAAACCCTTCTCTCATTTGGTGGCTAAGTGGATCGTCGTGTGAGGCTGATGAGCTCTTCATAACAGTGATGGCCGCAAAGGTGAAATGGCGTAATTTCCTGATGTTATCTCTGTATGGAACTGTTGTTAAGTAATGTATCGTTCAGACATCAAAAGATGTTAAGCCTCAAGGGGTAATGTCTCACGGGCGCAAGGTAAGCCATTACGGAGGATTGGGGGCGGAATGTTTATGAAGACTGTTTCAAGGGCTTAGTTCCGGTACTATTGAAAGAGTAATGGGAACGCAAACAGACCCTATACCCAGCCAAAATCACTAAAGTTTTGTTTTTTTTATATTTTTTAAAATACGAGTCGGGTGTCGTCAGCGTTTCTGGTTCCCTTTTTCTCTATTAAAGGGTGAATGCGCCTTTCACTATATCATGCAAATAGTGGGCAACATTAGGACAGCGGCTGTAATCTTACTCGAATATGAAGAGGCGGGTCCAGAGTGGCCAGGTGTGCGGCTTTTTGCTATGGTTTTTCTTTGTCAACGGCTTGAAACTTAATAAAAACTTTAGGGCCTGGCTTGTAAGCTGGGTGAGGTTGTAAAGAGTCTGGATCTACGATATAAATTAGCTCATCTAAAACACTTGTGATGATAGTGGCAAGTGGAGAGGTGTGGGATGCCACAAGGGCTTGGAGGCCGGAGAGAGGGCAGTGATGTCGTGTGGTGAGTGGTAAAAAGTTATACTAAGGAATAACTTATGAAGTCGAAAACAAAATTTACCATTGCATGTGCCAGCGTTTTGACGATGTCAGCCGCTTTGCCGGCTTTTGCAGCGCCGTTAGCGCTTTCCGATGCTCAACTTGATGCCGTTTCCGGTAAGGCCAATACCGCTTCTGTAGCAGGTGACAATACTACGGCGATAACCGGATTGAGCAGCGTGGCCGGGAACGTCCAGGTTGGTTTCTACCAGTGGTATGACAATCACACCGCTGATGGCAGCACAAACAAGGGTGCTAACATACAGTCCGGTAACAATTCCATGGTGCAGCAGAACGCGATAGTTGCTGCCAACCAAATTGCGTGGGGCGGAGCATCTCATTCCATCACCAACAATGATGCCGATATAGGCGGCGAGCAGTTGCTCGAATCATGGTGGATTATGTATCTGGGTGGCTTCTGATTCCCTGCAGCTTTATTGCTCTTGGGAGTTGTGAAAGATGATACGAAAAACCTGCGGCTTGCAGCCGCAGGTTTTTTTTTGCCCGCTTGATTGAGACTTTCATGCCAGCGTAACGTAATTATGTTTCTAGATCGTGCGCAAAAATGGTGCCCCAATCACTCATCACCACTCCTGGAGTGTTTGATTGGTTTGACGTGAATTAGGCCATTGAATTTACCATTATCCCGTTGGTTCAGCGGGGGGGGGTGCGGCGCTAATGTGCAGGGCGTCATAAATTTGACATTCTGAGGTGCTTCCCTGCATATCATTAATCAACTTATCGCAGTCTTACATGGAGTTATTTCGGGGTTACTCCCCTACACTGTTGTTTGACGTTTTGCATTCTTTAGTGATATTTTTAAAACCATATAGGATGAGTCAAAATAATAAATAAAAGGCGACGCGGATAGTGCCAAAGCACCTTACGAATAATGGGATTCAGGGAGTGAGGATGTCCAGTTCGAGACACACAAAGCGCTTGGCGAACCGCAACATCCCCCTGAGGCTCTTGCTGATATGTGTCGCGGCTATATTTTCTACAAACGCCGAATTCACCTATGCCGCAATGCCTACCCAGAATACTTTTGCCACTAACTTTAATCCGAATAAGTTTCCTTTCACCGGGTTTGTTGGCCAAACCGTGGGGTATTGTAATCCTTGCTTCAGCGACTATGGTAACGGTGATCCCACGGCCTTTGGGTTAACTCCGGTCAGTATAAATGGCGTTGTCTATTTCCATACATTGGTCGGTAATCCCGCATCGGGTTTTGCGATTGAGTCATACACTCGCGCGGCGGGCTATGCAATTGACCCCACCACCGGCTTAATTGCGGACACCGGGGGAGCTTTCTCTCCCGATGGCGGCGGTAACGAGCGCGCTGCAATGACCCCCGCGGATCAATCAGGAGCAGTAAACGCGACCCCTCCCACTTTTCTACAGAATGCTACGAATAGCGGTAATCCCTTGGGGATCTACGACATTTCGGGGACCGGCTCCCAGGATCCGACCAAAACCGTCTTCCGCATGGTGCTAAGCGATGCGGCCGGTGGCATGTCGATGGAGGTGTATAAGCCCTTTCTTGACAAGAAGCCGCGTATTTCCCAGACCGTTACAGATGCAACGATGACGTCGGTGTTCGTAACCGATCAGACTGCCCTTAGTTATAACGACAGCAGTACCGCTGCTCCGGTTGTTAATAACGTAGTCGTCAATGATCCGCAGTTGCCATCGACAGGTTCCGCCGATTTTGAAATGGCGCTCGCGCAAGCGCCTGATGTGACTTCCGGGCGATTCATCTATACGGCGGGTTCGGGTTGGGTAGATCCGGTTAACGGTTGGGATAAAGCCGTTAATCCGACGACGGGGCTGGTTGATCCCACCGCTTCTTCTTTTGGAGAAGGGACCTATAGCTACGTAGATGGAGCGGGATTCGATCCGCTCAATTTTGATTGGTCCACCGTTTTCGATCCCACCCAGAATGTATCCAATTGTAACGGTGTGACTAATGGCGGCATCTACAGTGTGGCGCGTAAAGACGTTGGCTCGTATGGGGGTAGTGGCTGTAACTAACCTTGATGGTAATTAGTTAG
>CAYWIQ010000033.1:12149-12391 GCA_964458405.1 uncultured Chromatiaceae bacterium | reverse complement strand
TGGATCTCCAAGCTGGGGCGGCGGGCAATCGAGCGCTTGTCCACGTTGCGGCCGAATATGACCCGTTCATCGGTTTATACCTTGAGTCGCTTGCTTCACTACCTGGTAATGACCGTCGGTTTCTTGTTGGGGTTGTCGGCAATCGGCATCGATTTGAGCAAGTTTGCTCTGTTCGCTAGCGCCTTGGGTGTAGGCGTTGGTTTCGGCCTGCAGACTCTGGTGAGTAATTTTATGGCGGGTCT
>CAYWIQ010000033.1:3385-12139 GCA_964458405.1 uncultured Chromatiaceae bacterium | reverse complement strand
AGGTTGGTGACTACATCGAGCTTGAGTCCGGAATCAGCGGCGAGGTCAGAGAGATCAATATCCGCAGTACGGTGATTACCACCAACGATAATATCGACATCGTGGTCCCAAATTCCGTATTCGTGAATGGCCATGTGATGAACTGGACCATGCGCGATGTCTATCGCCGTATCCATGTACCGTTCGGTGTGGCCTACGGCAGCGACAAGGAGCTGGTGCGTAAGGCGGTGTTGGAGGCTGTCGATTCGGTATCGCATACCTTGAGTGGTGATGACGCGCGCAAGCCAAAAGTGTGGTTGACAGGATTTGGCGACAGCAGTCTCGATTTCGAATTGATCGTCTGGCTGACCTCAGACGCGGTCAAGCGTCCCGGGGCAGTGCAGGCGGATTACCTGTGGGCGATAGAAACTGCCCTTGGCAAATACGGCATCGAGATTCCATTTCCGCAGCGCGATCTACATGTGCGGAGTTGGTCACCTCAAGCACGGCCACAGTTATCTGATGCTGCGAGTAGAGAACAATAACTGGGACAGCCCATCGCTAATTGGCAATTATCACCCGCCCAGGAGGACACAGACTGTGTTCTTGGTGAGGGATAAATGGTGAGGATTTCGAAATGGCGCTAGCATGAACTTTCTCGCACCGGTATCGGCGTGGTGACTGTGCAACGTGTCATAAGGAAACACGGAGGAAGGGTTTGGGGCAATGGTGATGAGGGTGAGGGCACGACAATATTTTTTACCGTGTGACCTAGATCGCCCTATTGTTAAGTCAAGATAGCTACATAAGACGAACCGTATATTAGTAAATCGAAGTCGATATCCCCTGCGTGAGGGCGGTGACTTTACATATCATCGTGCTTTAGAAATATCTCTTATTAACTTGAATGTTAAAACTAAATTAATTCTAGCGTGTGCTTGTCAGGGTGGCTGACATATTTCTGACAAATTCCTGTCACAATTCTTTGCTAGTTTGGTGGCAGCTCCAAGAGACCTGTCCCCGTTTCGGGATAAATAAAAATAAGGCACAATCCACGTGGATGTTGTGCGCCAATGGCACGTTTTATCCGAGCCCCATTGAGATAAGGGTGATGTGCTATTCTGCGATTGGCCTTGCCCGTGCATTTGTTGGAGTGCCTGGGTCGAATCCTAGCCTTCCACGGCGGTCAATAACTAACGAGGCAGAAGATGGCTATTCAATATGACACCGAGGATGAACGCAGATTACATTTCGGTGCGATACATGCATTGGCCGATCACTATAGTCTTGATGAATCCACGATTCGCGAGATTTATGAGAACGAATTAGAGAAGCTGATGGATAGCGCTAGGGTGAAAACTTATCTTTCAGTGCTCGCCGCACGGCAAGTAAAGAACCAACTGCACGAGACGTCGGCTAATGTCTTTAACGCGGATTCAGTCCACGGGTAGCTTTTAGGTTAATCGCCTAGTGTCGCCAACGCCGTCTGTGACGGATATCATGCCTGTTCCGGGATCGAGCGGCACTAAGGAGTGTGCGATCCATCGTCTTAATCCATATTTACCCAGTTAACTACTAGACCCATACTGAACAGGGTTTTCCAACCATGAAGCCGCTATGCTTCGTACTTGACGATGACGTCGCCACTTCGACGCCCACAGCCATCTTGACGGGGAAGTGGCGTTGTCAGCGGTTGCATAAACCACAACGGTTTCAGCGCCTATATCTTGACAGCCTGGATTGGCGCTTGCTAAGTAAGAATCTCTATTTGATCGCCGACCGACTGGGTAACGAATTCCAATTGCATCTGGTGGATCTGCGTGATAATCGGATCCTCGCGACGGCAGCCGTCCCGGATCTGCCGGACCTTACCCGCTCGTTGCCGCCGGGAAAGATTGCCACGGCACTGGCGCCCGTCCTGGAGTCGCGTGCGCTTATTTCCCAGATTGCGTTGTCCGTCACACGCCACCCCATGATGGTCCTCGATGGCAACGACACCATCGCGCACCTCGATCTTGAGGTCAGCAAGCCACAGATCGCGGGCATCGACGATTCGCTGCATGTCTACCGGCGGTTGTGGTTTACACCCGTCGAAGGATACCAACGCCAGAACAAGGCGATCATTAATACTCTGAGCGAGTGCGGCTTGCCGATGCTCAACGCCGTGATTCCAGTGAGCTATTTGCTCTCGGCCTTGAACATAGATACTGCCAAATTCGCCACCAAACCCAACCTGGTCTTCGACCCGTCAGATCGGGCCGATAGCGCCGTCAAGCATTTGTTTGCTTTTTTGTTATCGGTGATGGAGGCCAATCGCCAAGCGGTGGTGGCAGATATCGACAGTGAATGTTTGCATGACTTCCGCGTGGCGGTTCGGCATATTCGTTCACTACTGGCGCAAAGCCGCGGCGTCATTGATCAGGAGCGGCGGGAGCGTGCCAAGGTGTTTTTTGCCCGACTCAACCGGGTGACCACACCGCAACGTGATTTCGACGTCATGCTGCTCAATTTTGATTTTTACCGTTCATTGTTGCCCGCCCACATGCGGGAGCATCTCGAGCCTGTCCATGATTTTGTCTTGGACAGGCGTCGCGCCGCGGCTCAGGTGACGGTCCGTGCCGTTCAGGCGGCCAGTTATCAAAGTTTCATCAGTAACTGGCAAAGATATCTAGAAGCCGATACGCCGCGCCGCGTAACCCAGAAAAATGCCGTAAAACCCGTCAAGGAACTGGCCGACGCCCGAATCTGGAAGGCCTATAAGCGCGTCATCAACGATGGCGGTGACATCGACGATGATGCACCGGCGGAGAGCCTGCACAATCTGCGTAAGCGCTGTAAGAATTTACGCTATTTAATTGAATTTTTCGCTTCCCTCTATCCCGCCAAAAAGGTCAAACGTATTCTGACGCTGCTGAAGGGTCTGCAGGATCATCTGGGCGCATTCCAGGACCTGCATGTCCACATCGATCTTATCAGTGGGGTACAGGGAGAACTGGCGGAGCGTGGATTGCTTAGCCGGCCGGTCGACGACGCTATGACCCACGTTGTTAAGGCCTTGTCGGATCGGCAGGCCGAGTACCGCCGGCAATTTCGCAAGCGCTTCGAGGCATTCAGCGAGCCGCGGCATCAACATTTATATAGGCAGCTGTTTAAACCGTAGCGCAGTAAATTGCTCGGGCAAGGGCTGTAACCATTCAGTCACGAAACTGCAATATATGAGTGATAGTGTGGTTACCAGCTCACCGGACCTGACGTGATGGGGAGAGCCATGATGCAGTCTGTCGAAAACCGATCAAGTTCTCTAATTAACGAATTCAAAGGCCTACGCGCAACTATTCATGCCGAGGCTCAGAAGATTCTCGCCGATTATGCCGGGCGCGGCCTGGACTTTGAGATAGAGAGCAGCGCCGCCAATCTCGCCCACTATTTGGCACTGCGCCGTCATGACCTCCGGCGCCTGCAGGAAGACCTCGCCGAAGCGGGGGTCTCGTCGCTGGGCCGCTGCGAGTCCCATGTGATGGCGACCTTGGATCAGGTGAGCGCGACCCTGGAATTCGGTCAGCTCAATGCCCCTCCCCAGCACCCTGGCGGCAAAGGTTATCCCGACTACAAGGAGGGCAAGGCCTTGCTTGAGCGCAATTCGACCCGGTTGTTCGGGCCCAGGCCCGCTGGTCGCAGTACGCGCATCATGGTCACACTGCCCACGGAGGCCGCCGATGACGAGCGCTTGATATACGATTTAGTCGCCAAGGGTATGAACTGCGCGCGCATCAATTGCGCCCACGACGATAAGGAGATCTGGCGGCGGATGATAGACAAGGTCACCCACGCCAGAGAGTCCCTGGGAAGGGATTGCACCATACTCATGGACCTTGCCGGGCAGAAGATCCGCACAAAACTGATTGCCGCGCAACAAAGTCGCCTTAAATTAAAGGCCTATCATGACGGCAACGGCGTGGAACCCGCCGAGGTGTCGTTCTCCAGCGGGACGACCACCGTGGCGGCGGGGGGACGGCCTGCTCTGGGGATTCCGCCGGCGGTGCATGCCCGCCTGCAGCTGGGCGATCGCCTGGTGTTCGACGACGCACGAGGCAAGCATCGCCATTTCGATCTGGTGGCGCGCGCCGAGGACGGCGGTTGGCTGGGTACCTGCAAGCAGAATTGCATTATCGATGATGCCACCATTATGGAATTGCAGCGTCGCGACGCCCATGCGCAGTTCGTCAAAGTGTGCGATTTTTCAGTAAGTCACTTTCCGCCGCAAGAGGAGGAGCGCCGGCTGTTCGTCGGCGATCAACTACTGTTGTGCGGCAATGCCACCCAAGGCGGCGGCGACGGCCTGCTGCGGGTAGCCTGTACCCACCCCTCGGTGGTAGCGCAATTGCGTCCCGGCCATGCGGTGTGGTTCGATGACGGCAAGATCGGCGCCACGGTCGAGGGGGTCGTAGGGGATTGCGTGGGCCTGCGCGTCGTCCATGCCCGTCCCACCGGCGTCAAGCTGCGTGACGACAAGGGAATAAACCTTCCTGATACCCACCTGGAACTGGCGTGCCTTACCGACAAGGATATCGCTGATCTCGATTTCGTGTGCAAATACGCCGATATGGTGGGATTTTCCTTCGTCCAATCGGGGCGGGACATGCAGACCCTGATGAAGGCCTTGGCCGAGCGCGATGCCGGCCATTTGAGTATCATCGCCAAGATAGAGACCAAGGTCGCGGTCAAGAATCTCCCGGAGATCATCTTCAGCACCTTGTCGCATCATCGCCTGGGGGTGATGATTGCGCGCGGCGATCTCGCCGTCGAACTGGGCGGGGAGCGCATGGCCGAGATCCAGGAGGAATTGCTGTGGCTGTGCGAGGCGGCCCATATCCCGGTGATCTGGGCCACCCAGGTATTGGAGAACCTGACCAAGAAGGGGATGTCCACCCGCCCCGAATTGACCGACGCCGCCATGTCCGGACGCGCCGAGTGCGTGATGTTGAACAAAGGTCCTTATGTATTACAGGCGGTGATGACCTTGGATTCCATTTTGACCCGAATGCAGGATCACCAATACAAGAAGGTTTCCAGGTTGCGGGCCTTGCATTGGTAGTAATACTACGCGTTTAGTGGGAGATAGCATACGTTTGCCGCCATTAGGCAATCCGGTTACACTGCACCGGAGTCCTCACGGTTATCAATTACCCAAGCCAAGACAGAGACGTGCCTAGAAAAGCTTATGACTACGCGGCGGCCATCGATCTAGGCTCCAACAGCTTTCACATGATCGTTGCGCGCATCCAGAACGGTCAACCGGTGGTGATAGACCGCATCCGCGATATGGTACGACTGGCCGATGGCATGGATCACGACGGCACCATCGGCCGCGAACCTCAGGCCCGCGCCCTCGCATGCCTGAAGCGCTTCGGCCAGCGTTTGGCGGATTTCCCCAAGGGCAGCGTCCGGGCGGTGGGGACCAATACCTTGCGCAACGCGGTCAACGCTGAAAAGTTCCTGGCCGACGCCGAACAGGCCCTGGGTCATCCTATCGACATCATTTCCGGTGTGGAGGAGGCGCGCCTGATCTATACCGGAGTGGTGCACAGCCTCGCCGTCAGCGAGCAGCGGCGACTGGTGGTGGATATCGGCGGCGGCAGCGCCGAGTTGATCGTCGGGACCGGCCATGATCCCCAGTATATGGAGAGTCTGGAGATGGGCTGCGTGACCGTGACCCAGAATTATTTTCCCGACGGCAACATCACCGCACGCAAGATCGAGCGGGCGCGAATCTTCGCCCATACCGAGCTCAAGCCCCATGTGCGCACCTTCCGTCGCTTGGGTTGGCAGGAGGCCATCGGCACCGCCGGCACCATTCGCGCCGTGCAGAAGGTAATCGCCGCCGCCGGCTGGAACGGCGGCAAGATTACCTTGGATTCACTCAAGAAACTGGTGACCATCCTCAGCGACAAGAACCGTATTTCCGACATCAAGTTGGAAGGCTTGAGCGCGGAACGCGCCCCGGTGTTTATCGGCGGCGTGATCGTGTTGCTGGCGATGTTCGAGGCCCTGGAGATCCAGACGCCGCTGACGGTGTCGGATGGCGCGTTGCGGGAAGGGCTGTTGTACGACTTGGTGGGACGTATCCAGGATGAGGATATCCGCAGCCGTAGTGTCGCCGATCTGGCCCGCCGTTATCACGCCGATCCGACTCAGGCGCAATTAGTGGCCAAGACAACCTTGCACGCCCTGGAGCAGGCCGCCGGCGGGTGGGGGTTGGATCTCGAAGATTCACAGCGTTGGCTAGGTTGGGCGGCGCAGTTGCATGAGATCGGATTGGACATCGCTCACAGTCGTCACCACCACCATGCTGCTTATATCATTCAGCATTGCGACCTGCCGGGATTTTCGCTGCATGAGCAGTTACTGCTGGCCGCCCTGGTACGCAGTCATCGCCGCAAGCTACCCCTGAAGTTGTATAAGGATTTACCCAAGTGGATAGCCAAACTGGTGCCCAAGCTGTCGGTGTTGCTGCGCCTGGGCGTTATTCTCAACCGTAACCGCGGCAACAGTGCGGTGTGCGATTTTCGTTTGCGCGTACAAGATAAGTTGATCAAATTGAAATTTCCCGCCGGTTGGTTGAAGCAACAGCCGCTGACACTGGCCGACTTGGAGCAGGAAGCGACCTATTTGAACGCGGCCGGATTTGTTCTTGAAGTGAACTAAATCAGGGAAGCAATTTTGTTTCAGGTATTTTCGGAATACGTGATCAACAGGTCCTCTTGGGCGCAAAAGGGGTTTACGCCCTTTTTCGGTTGGGCGCGGTGATAGTCGCCTTCCGCATCGAGCAGCCATGCCTGGGTATTGTCTTGCAAATAGCGATGCAGGTCTTCGATGACCCGCTCGCGCAGGTTTTTTATTTCGAAGGGGAAGCACACCTCGACACGGCGGAACATATTGCGCTCCATCCAGTCGGCGCTGGAGGCGAAGACCTCTTCCTTGCCGCCGTTGTGGAAATAATAGACGCGACTGTGTTCCAGGAAGCGTCCGACGATGGAGCGTACCTTGATGCGTTCGGAGACGCCCGGCACGCCCGGGCGCAGGCGGCACATGCCGCGCACGATCAGGTCGATGTCCACGCCGGCCCGTGAGGCGCGATAAAGCGCTTGGATCAACTGCGGTTCGGTCAAGGCATTGACCTTGATGATGATGTGTGCCGGCCGTCCCGCCGCAGCGTGGCCGATCTCGCGGTCGATCTTCTGGAGCATGCCCTTGTGCAGGGTGAACGGTGAATGCAGTAGACGGTTGAGCTTGACGACCTTGCCGAGGCTGGTCAATTGATTAAAGACCCGCTGTACGTCCTCGCCGATGTATTTCTGGCAAGTCAGTAGGCCGTAGTCGGTATAGAGCCGGCTGGTGCGCAAATGATAGTTGCCGGTGCCCAAATGCACGTAGTGGCGGAGCTGGGTAACCTCACGGCGGACCACCAGTATCATCTTGGCGTGGGTTTTGTAGCCGACCACTCCGTAAACCACATGTACCCCGGCTCGTTGCAGACGCGTCGCCAATGCGACGTTGGCCTCTTCGTCGAAGCGGGCCCGCAGTTCGATCACGACCGTGACTTCCTTGCCGGCGCGCGCCGCGTTGACCAAGGCGTCCACGATTGCCGAGTCCGTGCCGGTGCGATAGAAGGTTTGCTTGATGGCCAGTACATAAGGGTCGTTGGCCGCTTGCCTGACGAACTCGATGACGGGCAGGAAGGAATCGAAGGGGTGATACAACAGGATGTCGCGTTTGGCGATGGCCTTGAATATGTCCTTGTCCATCACCTTTTTGGGCAGATGGGGGGTAAACGGCGGGTATTTGAGATCGGGGCGGTCGACGCGATCGTAGATTTCCTGCAGGCGGTTGAGATTGACCGGGCCCTCGACCTGGTAGACATCCTCTTCGTGCAGGCTGAGGTGCTCCTGTAGGAAGTTGCTCACCATGGCGGGACAGTTGTGGGCGACTTCCAGACGAACCGCGCCACCATAGTGCCGGGTCAGGAGTTCGCCTTTCACCGCACGCAGCAAATCATCGATTTCCTCTTCGTCCACGAACAACTCGCTGTTGCGCGTGACACGGAATTGGAAAAAACCCTCCATGGACATGCCATAAAACAGCTCATCGGCGTGGGCGTGTATCACCGACGATAGGAACACGAAGTCGTAGGGGCCGCTCTTGGTCTCGTTTTGTGGCAGTTGTATCACCCGGGGTAAGGAACGGGGGGCGGATATGATCGCCAGGCCGCTGTTGCGGCCGAAGGCGTCCTTGCCGGTGAGGCTCACCATGAAGTTCAGGCTCTTGTTGAGGATGCGGGGGAATGGGTGTGCCAGGTCCAGTCCCATGGGGCTTAGCACCGGTTGCAAGGCCTCGGTGAAGTATTTGCGTAGCCACGCATCCTGCGACTTATTCCATTCGGTCCGGCGGATGAATCGAATACCTTCTGCCTCCAGCGCCGGCAGGATCATCTCATTCAGCGTTCGGTATTGTTCGGCAACCAGGTCGTGAGCCTGGGTGTTGATGGCTTTCAAGGTGTCGGAGGACGACATATTATCCGGTCCGGTGCCGGTGGCGCCCAATTCGACCTTTTGTTTGAGGCCGGCGACGCGTATCTCGAAAAATTCATCGAGATTGAGGCTGGATATACATAGGAACCGCAGACGTTCGAGCAATGGGATGCGCGTATCCCTGGCCTGCTCCAAGACGCGGCGGTTAAAGCGCAGCAGGCTCAGTTCATGATTGAGGTAAAGGTCG
>CAYWIQ010000033.1:0-3375 GCA_964458405.1 uncultured Chromatiaceae bacterium | reverse complement strand
AGGTCTATTGCATCCATGTCAGCGAATTTTATCAAAAAACATATGCGACAATATTGTGAACTTTTTATGACAATACGGCTTGCTTGTCTCTGCCGCAGGGCTGCTTTTATGGACTAGCCCCTCACATCCACCCTTGCCTGACTAAGGGCAAAGCTGGGGCAGTTGTGTCTAAGGAGTGCGATCGGCGCCTGACGGTGAAGCTTGATGGGCGTTCAGGCCATATGACTGGTGTTTCGTAGCACCGAGGCGATGTCAGGTGAAGGTTTGGGTTATTTCCCGGTAATTTCGCAGGCACACAGGGTATTCCCCAATCGTGCTTCACGTTTTGTATTCATCCTATCGGAACACGGCAAGTTGACGTCGAGTGGGGGTCCCAGATGGATGGCGTAGGATTATTATTTTTTAAACAAATTATCAATCGGTTAGAAATTTCTGCCGGGGCCGCAGGGCATGGCGCGTGACCTACGCCGGGGACCCCTGTGGGGAAATAAATCTTTAACCAATAGTGAGTTATATGACGCGCATCACAGCATGCAAATCCACCGTTAACCATAATTTAGCCGCAGAGTCGATGAGGAGTAAATTATGGTTACCAAATCCCTTGCGTTGGTCGCGGTCGGAACGGCGGCGATTTTGATGTCAACCTCCGTTTTTGCCACCAGGGCTCCCATAAGCGACGAGGTCATGGACGGGGTTTACGGTAACGCAAATGCCTATAGCGTCAGCGGTGGTTCAGCCTCGAGCGTGTCGTTATCCGGCGGCGCCAATGCCAATGTTCAGTACAGCGGGTTTCAATGGGCGGATAACCATGCCGGCGACAGCAGCGTCAGGAAGAATGCCAACGATCAATCCGGGGATGCCTCACAGGTGCAGCAAAACCTCAGTGGCAAGGCCAACGCCTTAGTAGTCGGTGCGGTGTCGCAGGATGTTGTCAGCAATAGCGGGGGCGATATAGCCGGTAGTCAGATCGCTACGTCATACGCAGTGTTTACCTCAGGCGGTTTCTAGCCAGATATATCTCAAAATTTTGGAAGCAAGGGAGGGGTCTGCAGATTTCTCCCTTTTTCTTTGAGTCGCGCGGCAATGCAGTTGACGGCAGTCGATCAGTTGCTGATTTTAGTGGCTATCTTTTTGCAATAATAGACGGGTGTCACGTGCCATTGCTTGACTAAAACGGCGCCATTGGGGAATCTGGGCCGGACTGCCGGCGGCCAGTGTTTTGGCGCCATCTCCCACCAACCATAATTGGTGGGAATTCAGGGCATACACCGGTTCCAACTCCTTGCGTTGCGCCAGAGGGCGTATAGCATTGGTCAGGATATCCAGGACCAACGGTGCACCGTCCAATGGCGATGCGACCGTCAATACCATATGCGGCTCGGGCCTACCGGACGGCGTATCGTGGTTCCAAACATAGGTGATGCGCAGATGGTCGTCGGCGACGCCCATGGCCCTGAGGGTGAAGTATTTAGCGATGGCAAAGTCCTCGCAGTCCCCGCCACCCGCTGCCAGCAGTTGCAACGGCGTGGCCCAATAGTCCGACTGGCGCCAAAGAGATTCATCGGAAACGAAACGCAGTTTGTTGAAGAATGCATTCACCAGGGTGAGCTTGACCGTTTCAGGTGCGTGGCGGTTGCGTCTGATAAAGGTCTGCCAGCGCCGGATCCTGGCCTGCGCCTCCGGGATCGTTATCTTGATGGTAACCGGCAGACGTTGCCGCAACGCGGCTGCTTCGATGCCTCGGGCGTAACATTCCGGTGCTACCAACAGTGCGCACGCCAACAACAGCGCCATCGCAGCGCCGAGGTGGGCGCCGCGGTGTCCAGCGGCGAACAATATATTGCAACAGCCCATGAGCCCTGTAACGGACAGGCGGGGCGCGCGGAAATGGGGGATGGCGTGCGGAAACGCCGAAGCGTGACGGACTTCACAATTTGCCGCCTTTTAAGAGCGGGTAGTTGGCAATATTGGATTATTTATCGGGGAAGGAAACTTTGCATTTGAGTCCGGCGGGAATGCGGTAGTCGGGATTGGGTAATTCCAGGCGGACGCCGATGGTGCCGCTGGCGGCGTCGATGACCCGGTCGACGATTACCACCTTGGCCTTGAAGTCACCGTTGACCAATGCCTCCGGTCGTACCAGAGCCGTCATTCCTTTATGAATGTTGCCCAGGCGGCTGACTGGCACGATTACTTCGACGTTCAAAGGATTCAGCTGGGCAATTTTCAGGATGGGATCGTTTTGCACGAATTCGCCGGCGGAGAGAAACCGCTCCACCACCACCCCATTGATGGGGCTTTTGATGATGCGCTGGCTTAACACCGCCTCGGCCTGCTTCAATTCCAGTTGCGCGGTGCGACTATCGGTTTCCAGTTGGTCCCGTTCGCTGGGTGAGATCAGCGATTGCTTGATCAGTTCTTCATTGCGTTCCACTTTACGCTGGCCGAATTCAGCGCGCGCACGGGCTAAATCTACCGCCGCTTGTTCGACGTTGGACTTGAGTTTGGCGATCACTTGACCCTTGTCGACCTGATCACCGCGTTCGACGTCGACGCTGGCCAGCAACCCCGCAACCGGACTGCTGACCTTGACCAGTTCATGGGGTTCCAGCAGGCACTCGAATTGCTGCGCCTGCGCCGGCAGGGCGACGGCAATGCATAGAGCCGACAATAAGAATCTAAGCGGTGACTTCTCGTTGGCATTACTGCGCATGCGGCTGGTGGCTCCCATCACTCCAAATAACCCGAAAACGATAACAGATCGCCCAATTGCTCATCCACTTTGAGCAATTCCTTGCGCATCTTGAAATGGACGCGCTCCACCTTGCGTTGCGCTTGTCGCAACAGCCGTCGCGACAGCCATTGTCCGAGCGGGGTGGCCAACAAAGCGGGGCGGCGCAGCAGGGCGGCCGGCCACCAATCACGTTGTATTTCCAGCAAGGCATCTTCCCAAGACAGTACGGCGGCGCAACTGCCCGGATCCCCTTGGCGTGCGCAGCGGCCGACCAGTTGCCGGTCGATGCGGCGCGCATCGTGGCGTTCCGTCAGGATGACATGCAGGCCGCCCAGGGCGGCGACGCCTTGCGCCAAATGGATGTCGGTGCCGCGTCCGGCCATGTTGGTGGCGATGGTGATGCAGCCGCGTTCGCCTGCGCGGGCGATGATGGCCGCCTCCTCGGCATCCTGGCGTGCATTCAAGATACTGTGCGCCAACCCCGCCTGTCGCAGCCGTTCGCTCAATTGTTCCGAGGCAGCCAGGGTACGTGTGCCGATCAGCACCGGTCGTCCGCCCTTGGCCAGCCGCGCGACTTCCTGGCTCAGCGCCCGCCACTTGTCGTCGGTGTTCGGATAGACGCGATCCTGCGTGATGCGGCG
>CAYWIQ010000032.1:0-12443 GCA_964458405.1 uncultured Chromatiaceae bacterium | reverse complement strand
GTCCAGGCGCGCAAGACCGCAGCCGGCGAAATCCAATTCTTCACCGCGGGAGGTAAAGCCCTGGCCATCAGCAACCCCATCGACCTGTCCATCGATGAGACCAATGGCCTGCAATTGCTGCGCATCGACTTCGGACTGGGCATCGGCTTTACTAAATCCCTCAATGTGAACTTCGATCTCGGCGATACCGGCGTGCTGTCCGGTTCGGCGGGTCTGCAGGCCTCCGGCTCCATCGACTTAGCCCTGGGCCTGGGCATCGATCTCAACAATCCTTCCGATATCTATCTATTCGATTCCAGCATCACTGGCCAGTTGACGGCCACCGGCAACGATCTCGCCTTCCGCGCCGGCGTCGGGCCATTGGGCGTGTTCATCAACGGCGGCGAGGTGAACATCGGCGGCGACATCGGCAACAAGCTGTTCAGCCTGGGCCTGGATTTCGACGGCAACAACGCCAGCCGCGACGGACTCAAGCTGATATCGGACATCGTGCTGGCCGACGACTTCTCGGCCGAATTCAGCGGCAAGATCAGCGCGGACCTGCCGGTGTATTTCCCGGCGGAAACCCTGCACAAGGGCGCGGTGGTGTTCGATGCCGGACTGTCCGTGGACGGCAGCGGCGACCTGGTGACCAACAGCCATCTGGGCGCCGTGGATCCCGACGGTAACACCACCAAGGCCGACGGCAGCGCGTTCACCGTCAGCGATCTGTTCGACGTCGACCTGTCGCAGTTGAGTCTGATGGACAACATGCTGCTGGCCGTGGACGGCCTGGACGCCTTCCTCGGCGGTCTGCAGGATGCGCTGGACGGTCAGGTGTTCGGCGTGCCCCTGCCCTTGATCGGCGACAAGCTCTCTGACGGCGCGCGCTTCATCGAAGATTTCCGCGACGATTTCATCGCACCCTTCCGCGAAGACATCCAGAACATGGCGGTCCAGGACCAGAACATCGTCTCGCAGAAACTATTCGAACTGCTGGGGCCTTCCGGTCTCGGGCTGTTGATGGACACGAATAACGATAAAGTCATCAACATCAACGATATCATCCTAACGACCAACGTCGATCAGGCCGGCGTCAAACTCGATGACCAATTCATGCAATGGAATATGCAGCTGGGCCAGGAGATCAACCTGGGCAGCGGCATCGGACTGGACCTGGGTATCCCCGGGCTGGGCCTGGAGACCCAGGGTGACGTCAACGTCAATCTGGGCTGGAACCTGGACTTCGGTTTCGGCATCAGCTTCGCGGACGCCTTTTACCTGGATATCGCCGACGACAGCGAGCTGCAAGTCGGCGTGGACGTCACCTTGCCCAATTTCGGCCTGAGCGGGCGGCTGGCCTTCCTGCAGCTGGACGCGGGCGAAAACACCGCGAACCCGGAAGTCACCCACTTCACCGCCGACTTCGGCGTCAACGTCGTCAACAAGAACGACAAAGAGGACAAACGGCTGGCGTTTTCCGAACTGGGCGATATGGGGCTGGAGGCCGGTATCGACGGCGAGGCCGTCGCCGATCTTCATCTGGAATTGAAGCTCAACAGCGATCTCGCACCCAATATCTCCGGGGTGTTTCCCAAGATCGTGACGGATTTTTACCTGAACTGGAGCATCGACGGCGACCCGACGACCCCCGGCCTGCAGCTCAAGCCCTTTTCCGAGCTCAAGGGCCAGTCCGCCCTCAACCTGGTGAAGGGCGGCTTGAACCTGGTGGAATTCCGCGATGTGTCCCTGGACCTGGGTTCCTTCATCAGCGATTTCATCGACCCGGTGCTGGGCACCGTGCGTCAGGTGACCGACCCGCTGCAACCCATTATCGACTTCCTCACCGCACCCTTGCCGGTGATCTCCGATCTGGGACCGTCGCTGAGCCTGCTGGACATCGCCGCCGCCACCGGCAAGGTCAATACCGGCTTCATCGAATCCGTCGCCGACATGATCACCTTCATCAATGCCATTCCCCTGGACGCGGAAACGGTGTTGCTGGACTTCGGCAACTTCACTATTTACGACAAGTTAGACCCAAGCGTGAACCCCGACGTGGATGTCACCGACCCGACCACCAATCTGGACAATGTCGCCATACCGCAGAACCCTAGTACCCAGGAGAAAAATCCCGATGGCACGGTAGCCACAAACACCAAGACCCAGTCCTTTACCGACAAGATCAAGAAGGCGGGCGACTTCGCCTTCCCCATCATCAGCGACCCCACCCAGATCTTTAATTTATTGCTGGGCAAGGACGCGGTCTTGATGACCTTCGACCTCAAACCGTTGGTGGCGGATTTCTCCTATAAGCAGTTCTTCCCCATCTACCCGCCGCTGGGCGTGGCCATCAGGGGTGATATCTCGGCCATCGCCGATTTCGCCTTCGGCTTCGATACCGCAGGGATCCGCGAATTCGCCGACAGTGGTTACCGCAATCCGGGCTTGATCTTCGACGGCTTCTTCATCAGCGACACCAACGTTCCCAGCGGCAACGGCGGCACCGACGTACCGGAATTGACCTTGTCCGGTGGCCTGTCCGCCTCGGCGGAGATCAATCTGGGCATCGCCAGCGGCGGCGCCGGCGGCGGCGTGTTCGTCGACGTGTTCTTCAACCTGTTCGACCCCAATCACGACGGCAAGGTGCGCATCCCCGAGATGGTCAACAACATCGTCAACGAATACCGTTACGGTAGCCCGGCATTCGCACCCATGGCCTTGTTCGACGTCAGCGGCGACGTCTACGCCAAACTATTTGCCTACGTGCAATTCCTGTTTTATAAGTATCAATTCGATATCACGCCGCCCATCACTCTGCTGGACTTCAGCATCCCCTTCACCCGGGTGCCCACCCTGGCCTCCGACATGGGCGACGGCGTACTGCAGCTCAACATGGGCGAGTTCGCCTCCCAGCGCCTCAACAACAACACCACCGACGGCGACGAGGCCTTCACTATCAGTGGCAGTGGCAGTACGGTCGACGTCTCCGCTACTTTCGGCGGCGTCACCTTCACCCAGACCTATTCCAACGTGAAGAAGATCCTCGCCTTGGCCGGCGAGGGTAACGACACCATCGACCTGTCCCAGCTCAACAGCAGCAGCATCGAATTCGATCTGGACGGCGGCGTGGGCAACGACCGCATCATCCTCGGCGCCGGCGCCACCGGCAACGCCGTGATCCACGGCGGCGTGGGCGACGACGTCATCACCGGCGGTGGCGGCAATGATCAGATTTACGGCGGGGCGGGTAACGACACAATCGATGGTGGCGCCGGTAACGACACCCTCTTCGGTGACGACGGCGATATCGCCTATCTGGAAGACGCCACCGGCAAGGTGCTAACGGATGCGTCGAGCAACAAGCTGGTGGAGTACACCCGATCCCGGATTAATGTCACCGACGGTGACGATGTCATCAGCGGCGGCGCGGGCGACGACCAAATCTTCGGCGGCGGTGGCAAAGACAATATCGACGGCGGCGCCGATAAGGATCTCATTATCGGCGACGGCGGCATCCTGCGCCAGGTCTTGAGCATCAGCGCGCGCAACGACGTGGCCGATCATGTATTGAGCGACAACGCTGTTCTCGCATTCATGATCGACGGCAAGAACTTCTCCATAACCTTGCCGGCCGGCGACTATGTCGATATCACCGGGTTGGTGTCCGCCATTAATGATCAGCTGGCGGCCAATGACATCGCCGATCGCATCACAGCCGGTCATGACGGCGAGACCCTGAAATTCACCGCCCTACCCGGCGTGCTGGATATGCGGGTGAAGGGTGACAACGATACCGCCACCTCGGTGCTAGGCTTTACCCCGTTTTATAAGAAGGCCCTGGTGCTGGACGATACCAATCGCGGCCTGGGCGAGGCCGATACCCTAAGCGGCGGAACGGGCGATGACGTCCTCTACGGCGGCCGCGGCGATGACACCCTTTCCGGCGGCAAGGACAACGATAAGTTGTTCGGCGAGGACGGCTTCGACACCCTCTACGGCGACGCGGGCGACGACCGGCTGTTCGGCGGTAACGACGATGACTCCATCTTCGGCGGCGCCGGCACTGACCATATCGAAGGCGGCGCCGGTAACGACGCCTTGTGGGGTGACTGGAAGACGGGTGAAACCGGAGATGGCCTCGCCGGTGACGACAGCATCTGGGGCGGCACCGGCATGGACACCCTGTTCGGCGGCGACGGTAATGACTATCTATTCGGCGAAAGCGATCCCGACGTCATCCTCGGCGAAGGAGGTAACGACACGGTAGACGGCGGCCACGGCGCGGATAAGATATTCGGCGGTGTCGGCAATGACACCATCATTTCCAGCCTCGGCGACGATTTCATCGACGGCGGCAGCGGCAGCGACGAGGTCACCCTCAACCTGCTGGGCGGCGACACGCACAGCCTGGTCACGGTGTTCGACAGCGGTGCACCCGCCGGCGACGGTACCGACACATTGACCGTCAACGGTACCGCCGAGGCGGATAACTTTCTTTTACGGGCTGCCACGTCCACTGTATTCGATGCCACCCTCCTCACCTTGAATACCGATCTGGCCGGCGTTGAACAGCAGCTGGCAACCTTGGGCGAGACCAAATCTCTGCAGCTTGATCTGTCGTCACTGCCGTCGCGCGCCTTCATCGCCAAGCTCAACAACGACGACAAGGCCGAGCGCGTCAACTATTACGACAACCTGGAAAACATCATCGTCAACACCTTGGGTGGCGATGATTATGTCGCATCCGATAACAGCCATGCCGCCATCACCGTCAACGGCGGCGATGGCAATGATACCTTCCAGGTGGGCCAACTCTACAATTCCCCGCGCGACACCGATGCCGGCATCGATCAATACGACGTGTTCGATACCGTGCAGACCACCCAGGGTTTTCTGTCCAGCGGCATCAATGCGCCCATGACCATCAACGGCGAAGGCGGCAATGACTCCTTCGTGGTTTTCCGCAACCTCAAGGTACTGACCCTTAACGGTGGCGACGGCGATGACCAGTTCCTGGTCAAGGCCTTCGCCCTGGAAGGGTCGGTGGACGATCCCGATCGCGACCTCACCGACATCACCGGCGCCGGCGGCGCGGACCTGATTCAATACGCGGTGAACGCGCCGGTGGAGATCAACGGCGGCGACGGTCTCGATACGGTGGTGGTGCTGGGCACCGAGTTCAGTGACGATTTCGTTGTGACCGACCAGGGCGTCTACGGCGCCGGCCTCAACGTGAACTTCGCCGGCATCGAAGTGTTGAAGCTCGATGCCGCCGAAGGCAATGACCGCATCTTCGTGTTGGGTACCGGCGCCGATCACATCACCGAGATCTACGCCGGCAACGGTTCCGACGCCTTCTTCATCGGCGGCGACACCCCACCGGTCACCAGCCAGGATCTGCTGGGTCACAGCGGCGTTATCACTCAGACCGCCAGCAGCAGTGACGCGCGTTACGACGGAGTCAACATCGACGGCATCTCCGCCAACGTGGGCGACAACAACGAGCCCTTCATCCGCGTCATCAAGAATGACGGACCGCTGCGCGTCAGCGAGGACGGCGTGCTGGTGGCCAGCTATTCCATGGTGCTCACCCGCGAACCGCGCGCCGTGGTGGGCGTCACTGCTATCGCGCCGCGCCCCTCCCCCAATGAACAGAAGAGCGGCGCAAAGAGCATCCTGGTAAACGGCAATTCGGCCGCCGAGCTGATATTCGACAAAAGCAACTGGTACATCCCGCAGACCATCACCGTGACCGCCGAGCAGGACCTGGCCTACGAGGGTCTGCAAACCGCCACCATCAATCATCTGGTCGGTGAATACAACGTGGCCACAGATGCCAGCGGTAACGTCAAACTGGATGCGGACGGTAAACCGATACTGGTGCCGGTAACCGACGCGCCGACCTATAACGCTATGGCCATTCCCAGCGTCAACGTGAACGTCGTCGACGACGACCTACCCGGGCTGGTAATCCAACAAAGCAACGGCGATACCCGGGTGATCGAGGGCGCCGCGTTCGGCGCGCCCGCGCCCTTCGCCGACGACTACACCATTCGCCTCAATCAAAAGCCGGACAGCGCTGTGAGCGTCGATCTTGTCAACCCGGACGGCCAGTTGCAACTCGAACAGACCCATTTCGTCTTCAGCCCGGACAACTGGGATACGGCGCAAACCGTGCGCGTCGCCGCCGTCGACGATACCGTCAACGAAGGTTTCCATTACGGTTATATTCAGCATGAAGTGAGCAGCGCCCAGGGCAACACCGACGTATCCACCACCGATACCTTCGACGAGGTCGCCAGTGAAGCGCTGGCGCGCAGCTCTGTGCTGCTGAGCCACGCGCCCATCGATATGGCCGCGATCAGTTCGGTGCAGGTCGGCACGGGCAGCAACATCCTGAATCCCGATCTCTATAGTTACCGCATCGATCATAATCAGCTGACTCTGCTCGACACGGATGGCCAACCGCTGGCGGTCACCGATCTGATCGTCGTCAACTACAGCTACGTCAAGCCCGGCTTCCAGAACGTCGCCGTCGAAACCGTGAGCGTCTCCATCGGCGACAACGACGCCCCGGGCGTGCTGGTGCTGCAGAGCGGCGGTTCCACCAATGTGATCGAGGCGGCTACCACCACCCCCGGCCATGACAGCGCGCCGTTCACCGATCAATATCAACTGGTGTTGACCGCCAAGCCCACCGCCGACGTGGTGATCGACATCGCGCCGCAGCCAACCAAGACCTCGAACCGTCCGCCGTTCGTATTCAGCGCCGCCGCCGATAACGTCGCAGTCACCGAACTGGGCTTTACCGAAGCATCGGATCCCACCATCAGCTTGACCTCCGGTCAGCCGGCGCCGGATAACGGCCGGCTTGGCGGTGATCTAGTCTTTAATATCGATCTCACCCCCGACGATACCAGTGATACGCCGACGCAGGTCAGCGTGGGCCAAATCGACATGGCCGATAATCAATCCATCGAAGACCTGATCGGCGACATCAACGGCGCGCTCAACAACGCCGGACTGGATGGCAAGATCTTCGCAACCCGCGACGGCAATCGCGTGGTGATTGCCAAGGTCGCCGAAACGCCGCAACAACAAGTGGACGTCTCCGCCTCGACACTGACGTTCACCCCGGATAACTGGAATATCCCGCAGACCGTCACCGTATCCGCCATCAACGACAACGTGGTGGACGGCGGCGACATCAAGGTCTTCGCCCCCGTCGAACAGACCGTGGCGCGCATCCAGGGACCGCTGATCATCAACGGCGGCGGCGGCCAAGGCGCCCTCGCGGGGCTGGGTGCCGATCCCTTGCGCCTGTCCGGCGAAACCAACGATGTCGGCAACGTTGTAGAGGTCCCAACCGACAGCAACGGCAACGTGCTCGCCAACCAAGTGGTACTGGACGGCAAGGACATCGACAAACTGGGCCCAAGCTACTTCAAATCCCTGGATACCTTCCACGCCGGCGACGAGAACGACCCTGCCAAGGCCAAGATTGTCCTCAAGATCACCAGCGGTCCCGGTGAAGGCCAGCAGCGCGTGGTGGTGGCACGCAACGGCAACACCTTCATCCTCGCCCAGGACTGGGATAGCGGCGCCCTGCCCACCAGCGACAGCCGCTACATCTTCATCCGCGAAATCGGTACGGTCAACGAGTCACAGCAGGTGGATGTGGTCACGGTGTACAACAACGAGAGCGTGGCCGACAACAGCGGGACCATGACCGCGACTCGCCTCTACGGCTTGGGTATGGGACCGGATATGCAATTGGGCGGCGTCACCTGGCCCGGCGGCATCACCTACAGCAATATGGAAAACCTCACCGTCCACATGGGTCCGGGTAATGACACCCTGGATATCTATGGCGCGCAAAACCGCAATGACTTCCGTACCGTGACCGTGGTCAACACCGGCGCGGGCAACGACACCGTCAACGTAAACATAGAAGCCGACAACGCACCGGTAACCGCCGGCACGGTGAGCGCCAGCCACTCTCAGCATCTGCAGGACCTTGCCGCCGCCTTCCCCACCGCAGGCCGGGGCTTGTCGGGTTATCGCTTACTCGTTACGGATGCCGCCGGTAATGTGCAGGAGCGCACCATCCTGTTCAACGACGCCAACACCCTGTATGTGGACAGCGCTTGGGACACGCTGCCGCAGGCCGGCGACGTCTATGCCATCCTGCGTCAGCCCGCCGGCCTGCTCTCCGTCAATACCCAGACCGGGGACGACCGCGTCGATGCCTCCGCCTCCACGGCGCCCCTCATCGCCTTCGGCGGCTTGGGTAACGACATCCTGATCGGCGGTACGGCTAACGATATCCTGATCGGCGACCGCGGTCTGATCGACTATCTCGACGGCGCCGGTAAGATCGTCACGCGCCTGGGCAGCAACGACATCCCGGCACCTCAGGTGGACAATCCCGACGACCCGAACAATCCCATCGTCATCTTCCGCCAGACCGATGGCGTGTTCCGCGATCCCGCCTACATCAAATCCATTGAGCCCGATAACGGCGGCAACGATGAAATCCATGGCGGTGAGGGCGACGATCTGCTCATCGGCGGCGCCAGGGACGACCGCCTGTTCGGTGACGGCGGCAACGACGTGTTGATCGGCGATGGCGGACAGAAGATGCCGCTGGGCGACAATCGTGAATACTACGAAACCATCGATAACTTTATCGGAGGCAACGACAGCCTGGACGGCGGCGCGGGTAATGACATCATGTTCGGCGGCTTCGGCAACGACCTGTTCGTGGGCAACTTCAGTGAAGACATCATGCTGGGTGAATACGGCCGCGTCACCCTGAATAACGGCAAGGTGGAATTCATATTGCGCTTCGGCCAGGGGTCGTTGGACCTGGCCGCCAGCACCTTGTTCTCCCTCTACGGCGTCGCGCCTTACGCGACCCATGCCGTGCCCATTCCCGGCGAGGCCGCGGCGGCGGTCACAGCCGCCGCGCAACCGACGACCGCCGAAACGATTCGCGACGAATCGCGTTACGCCAGCCACGCCGCCGCGCCGGAGGCATTGCCGGGTACGGGCAGCCTGCCCGTACCCGAATTGCATGTAGTGGCAAAGAATGACACGCTGTGGGGTCTGGCCGAGAAATACTTGGGCGATGGTCTGCGCTGGCGGGAAATATGGGCGCTCAACCCACAGATCAAGGATCCGGATCTTATCTTTCCGGGCATGAAGCTGAAATTGCCGGCGGCACCGGCCGAGTCCGACCACAACCCGGCGCTGCAATCGCCGAACAACGACGTACAAGGCGATCAGTCTTCCCTTGATGATATCCATGCGGAACAGCTTGCCGTGGCCGGCCTGGGACTGGTGGGATTACGCCCGGCGCGAGCAGCATCCCGCAAGCGGCATGACCGTCCATCCGACGCGCCCGACGGCAGCTTCATCTTCGACGAATTGACCAGTTGCCTGCAACCGTACTATCCCCACGACGGCGACACCGCTTGTCAGGCCGAGCTATGCGAGGTTCTTGAGTTGGTGTCCGAGACCGGCGATCAAAACGCCGAGGCTTGGCCCCCGCCGGTCGGCAAAGAACTGATCATTGAGTGGACGGCGGAGCACGCAAGCCGGTAACTGAACGAGGACGGTAAAATTTCCCGCTTGGGATACCGGACACCAAAGCAACCCGACATTACGGGATAGCCGCGTGCGGTACCATGGGCGATATCGACCAATAAGACTGTTACAAAGTGGAGGCACCATGACGAGTAAAGAAGGCAAGACGGAAAAGGTAGATCAGGTAGGCGGCGCCAAGGTGCGCTGGGACGATTCAAAGATGAAGAGCACCTACGCCAACGTGTGCAACGCGGCCAGCACCCGTGAAGAAGTGACGCTGTTGTTCGGCACCAACCAGACCTGGCACAACGGCGGCAAGGAGGTGGTGGTGGAATTATCCGACCGCGTTATTCTAAACCCCTACGCCGCGAAACGCCTGGCGTTATTATTGAATACGGTAATAAAACAATATGAAGATCGCTTTGGCGGTATCGACATCGAAACGGTTCGCGGCCCCGTCAATTGAATCCAAGATTGGTCTGGGCAACGGTGTAACATCCTTTCCCGTCCGTAAAGCGGTCGTGCGACCATGAACGGTGACGCTGGTCATTCCGCCTCCACCCCGCCGTCCGCCGACTCAATGGTGGAAAGGACGCCGGCTCCCATCACCCCGCTGGAGCAGGCCTTGTGGCAACGCTTCGCTCATGCCGAAGACCTGACCGACTTCTATCACAGTTGGTTGGCGCTGCAGTGTCACCAGATTAACTCTTGCCTGCGTGGTGTGCTGGTCATGGGTACAGTGGATACCGGTCCCTTCGCCCCAGTGGCCTACTGGCCCGAAGACCAGGGTGGCAGCGCCCCTCTGGCAACCCTGGCGGAACGGGCGCTGACGGCACGCAAAGGCATGGTGCTGAAATACGAGTTGCCGGGAATAGAGGCAGCCCGCGCCGCTCGCCACGGCATCGCCTATCCGATTCAGTTCGACGGCCACCTGTACGGTGTGGTTGCGGTGGAACTCGCCCCGCGCGCCCAAAGCGAATTGCAGACCAACATGCGCCAACTGCAATGGGCCGCGGGCTGGCTGGAGGCGCGACTGCGCCGCCAACAAGCGCAAAGCGACGCCGTCATCCGCGAACGCTTGGTCGCGGCCCTGGATCTGGTGGCCTCGTCACTGGAACAGGAAGGTTTCGCGGTGGCGGCGAAAAACTTCGTCACCGAACTGGCGACCCACTTGGGCTGCGAACGGGTCAGTCTCGGTTTCGAACGCCGCGGCCACGCACGGGTGGTCGCGGTCTCCCACAGTGCGCAATTCGGCAAGCAGATGAATCTGATCCGCGCCATCGCCGCCGCCATGGAAGAAGCCATGGATCAGCAAGCCACCGTGCTGTATCCGCCGCCCGACGACGACGAAGTCCTGGTCACCCGAAACCACGCCGCCTTGGCGGCCCAGCACGGCACCGCCGCGGCCCTGACGCTGCCCCTGGCGCGCGACGGCCGCATCTATGGCGTCTTGTGCCTGGAACGCAGTGCCGCCCAACCGTTCGATGCGGCCACGGTCGAATTGTGTCGCGGCGTGGCCGCAGTGGTCGGACCGGTGCTGGAAGAGAAACGCCGCAACGACCGTTGGCTGATCGTCAAGGCGCTGCACTCCCTGCGCACCCAGCTGGCGCGCCTGATCGGCCCCGAGCACTTCCTGCGCAAAATAGTGGTGCTGGGCATAGTGGCACTGGCGGCGTTCTTTTACCAAGCCACCGGCGACTACACCATCAAGACCGACACCATCTTGGAAGGCGGGGTACAACGAATCATCGGCGCGCCATTCGAAGGTTACGTAGCCGAGTCACGGACACGGGCAGGCGACGTGGTCACGCAGGGCGAAGTATTGGCGACCCTGGACGACCGCGACCTCAAGCTGGAGCGGCTCAAATGGTCCAGCCAACGCGCCCAACAACGCAAACAATATGACGAGGCCATGGCCAAGCGCGACCGCGCCCAGATCAATATCATCACCGCCCAAATCGCCCAGGCCGACGCGCAACTGGCGTTACTCGACGAACAGCTGGCGCGTACCCGTATCACCGCGCCGTTCGCCGGGGTCATCATCAGCGGCGATCTCAGCCAGAAGCTGGGCGCCTCGGTTCGCCGCGGCGACGAATTGTTCGAGATTGCGCCGTTGCATGACTATCGCGTGATACTCAAGGTCAATGAACACGACATCAATGATGTCGCGGTCGATCAAAGCGGCGAACTGGTGTTGTCGGCCATGCCGGAAACGGAGTTTCCGATCATCGTCAAGCGCATCACGCCGGTCTCCATCGCCGCCGAGGGACAAAACTACTTCCGCGTCGAGGCCGCGCTGACCGGCGACGTTGAAACCACCCAAGCGGGTCTGGCTCGCCTGCGACCCGGCATGGAGGGTGCCGCCAAGATCCACATCGAGCGGCGCAAACTGATCTGGATCTGGACCCACGACCTGCTGGACCGCGCGCGCTTGTGGGCGTGGCGCTGGTTGCCGTAGGGAGGAACGGACCGTGTCGGATTCATTGTTCAGCCCCTCCTGGTACCGCGTCGCCGCCCTCAAGCCGCGGCTGCGCGGTCATGCCCAGATTCATCGCCATTTCTATCGCGGCCAACTGTGGTACGTCATCCAGAACCATGCCACCGGGCGTTTTCACCGCTTCTCGCCCGAGGCCTATCTCATCATCGGTTTGCTGGACGGTCGTCTGACCCTGGACGAGATCTGGCATATCGCCGCCCAACGCCTGGGCGATGATATTCCCACCCAGGAAGAGGTGATCAATCTGCTGACCCAGTTGCACCGCGCCGATCTGCTGCGGGGCGACAGCCTGCCGGCCACCGAAGAGTTGCAGACCCGGGACGTCAAGCAGACCCGGCAGCGCCAGTTGCAGTCGCTGCGCAGTCCGCTGGCCATT
>CAYWIQ010000031.1:0-13148 GCA_964458405.1 uncultured Chromatiaceae bacterium | reverse complement strand
AGACATAAATGTTGGCCAGGTTATAGTGTGCCTCAGCGTGAGTCGGTTTGATGGCCAGTGCCCGTTGTAGCGCATCTTTGGCCTCTTCAAGGCGGTCCTGATGCTTGAGCACGAGGCCAAGGTTGTTATAGGCCTCGGCGTGGTTGGGATTGAGCGCCACAGCGCGCTTGAAGCAGTCTAGGGCTTCCGGTAGTCGATCGGCCAGTTGCAGGGCAATACCGTAATTGTAATGACCTACGGCATAACCGGGCTGGATGGTGACGGCGTGTTTGTAATTATCGATGGCCTCGTCCAGGCGCCCCAGGGTCTTGAGGACATTGCCCAAGTTGTTATAGGCCACTGCATCCTTGGGATTGATGCGTAATGCTGTTTGATAGTGCATTATCGCCTCGGCAGGGTTACCTTGATGAAATAGGATGTTGCCCAATGCGGCATGGGCCTGGCCATGATCGGGCCGCAGGGTAATGGCCTTGTGGCAATATTCACCTGCCTCGTCGATATTACCCAGTATCCCGGCGAGGGTGCCCAGTTGGTACCAGGCATCGGCATCCTCCGGCTTGAGTTTGCAAAGATCGGTGTACAGTGCCTTTGCTTCCTCGAAGCGGTTATTGCGCAGCATATCCAATCCCCGCCTTCGCAGCGACGCCGCTTGTTGGTCATTATCCTTGATCATGCGCTTCTATTTTTTGGAAAGGACCTTCATCAACCGAAGGTGTTTGAATTTGATATTTAGTCCCCGAACTTTAACATGAAGATCTGGTTGTGTTTGCGAAAGGCGTATCATCTTTACCGTAGTGGTCGCTGTCGACGAAAGAAAATACCTTATTTTCAGGGAGTTAAATTGAGGCGGCGGGTGGCTTTACCCTTGTGCCATGTCCGCCGTTCAGCGGTTTTCCCTTTACTGATGCTAGTTTCCGCGTATTTTATTGTTGTCGGGGACAGGGTGCTTTATAGTCACCCACCTTCATGGCTTTAAAAAAGGGGATGCGTCGATGAATTATTATGAAGATAACTCTTTATCCATCGGGAATACTCCCCTCATCAGACTCAACAAGTTGATAGACCCCGACAAGGCGCTGGTGCTGGCCAAGATCGAAGGCCGTAATCCGGCCTATTCGGTCAAGTGCCGAATCGGTGCCGCGATGATATGGGACGCGGAGCAGCGCGGGCTGCTCAAGCCGGGCATGGAGGTCATCGAGCCGACCAGCGGCAATACCGGCATCGCCCTGGCTTACGTGTGTGCCGCGCGCGGCTATAAGGTGACGCTTACCATGCCGGAGACAATGAGTCTGGAGCGGCGCAAGGTACTTAAGGCATTCGGGGCCAATCTCGTTTTGACGGAAGGTGCTAAAGGTATGCCGGGCGCCATCGCCAAGGCGGAGGAGATCGCCGGTGATGACCCGGAGCGTTATTTCTTGCCCCAGCAGTTCCGTAACCCCGCGAATCCGGCGATCCATGAAAAGACCACGGGCCCCGAGATTTGGCAGGCCACCGACGGCGGTATCGATGTATTGGTATCCGGTGTAGGGACTGGCGGTACGATCACAGGCGTTTCGCGCTACATCAAAAATACCTGCGGCAAACAAATCACCTCGGTGGCGGTAGAGCCCGCCGCCAGTCCCGTCATGTCCCAGCAACTGGCCGGTCAAGAGCTTCAGCCCGGACCACATAAGATTCAAGGGATAGGCGCCGGCTTTATTCCGGATACCTTGGATCTTTCTATCGTGGACCGCGTTGAGCAGGTCAGCAATGAAGAGGCCGTCGAATACGGACGTCGCTTGTCGCAAGAGGAAGGCATTCTCTCGGGGATCTCCTGTGGGGCGGCAGTGGCGGTCGCGGCGCGGCTGGTGGATATGGCGGAATTCGCAGGCAAGACTTTCGTAGTCATTTTACCTGATTCGGGAGAGCGCTATTTGTCGAGTGTATTATTCGAGGGCATTGTCTAGTTTGAGCAGTGGACGTGGTCGAAGTTGGGGCGTAGACGTAGGGGTGTGCTGACGGCCTTTGCTGCTTGTTCGGGATGGCGGGATTTGAAGCAAGTGTTGCAGTGATATCTGCGTAAAACACACTGTCGTGATGGGGTTGTTACCCTTGACCTTTTTACAGTCAGGGTGCAACCGTGTACTTTGTATCCTGGTGTAAGCTCAGTGATTGTTTATTTGCCGGGCCTAATCAGACCATGAAATATCCGGTGGTGATGCGCCATGCCAAGTCGAGCGAATGGTCTGACAATACATATATAATTTAGTCGATGAAAAAAAATATTCGCACGCAGACAAAGAAAAAGCGGGCCCTGGCATTACTCGAAGAGCGGCGCTTGGCGGAGGCTAGGGAACTCTATGCGGAAATATGCAAGATAGATCCCTTGGATGCGGAGTCTTGGTTCAGGCTCGGCACCACCGATATCGAGCTCAGCGTTCTGGCGGAGGCCGAACACTGTTTTCGCCGTGTTGTTGAACTGCGCCCGCAGCTGGACATTGGCCATTACAATCTTGGCCGGGCCCTGGAGCTGCAGTCGAAAAATGATGAAGCCATCGCGGTGTATCGTCGATTATTGGAGATGACCCCTCATAGTGAGGCCTATTACAACATCGGCACCATCTACCTCAGTCAAGGGCGATTCGCTGAGTCGCTGGAGGCGTTTCGCCAGGCGCAGCAAATCGAACCCGATAATCCCAGGTTGATAGCGGCCGAGGCCGGCGTGTATGAAAAACAAGGCGATCTTGAAGCGGCATACGCCCGTATCAAGCCGTTGCTTGACGCCGGTGTGGAATCTCCCGATATCGCAATGGTGTTGTCGCCTCTATGCCAGCGCATGGACTGCCGAGAACAGGCGATCGCGTTGCTGGAGAAACTTGTGGCGCGCCGCGACGTGGTTGAAAACTACGATGCCATCGTCCCGCTAAACTTCGAGTTGGCCAGGTTGCTCGATGCCGCGGGTGACTACGATCGCGCCTTTAGGCATTTTAAGCAAGGCAATGACTTGAGTCGCGCCGTCTTTGATCCCGACAGGCATGCCGGTTTCGTGGATGAGATCATGGCGACATTCACCCGGGATTTTATGCGCAATGCCCCCCGCGCGCGGCTGGCGGCGGATCACTTGATCTTTATCGTCGGCATGCCGCGTTCAGGCACCACCCTCATAGAGCAGATCTTGGCCAGCCATCCGCAAGTCTACGGTTGCGGGGAGTTGCCGGATGTCGGCAGGCTCGCAAATAGCCTTCCGGTCGCTGAAGGTGCATCCCGGCCGTACCCGCGAGGTGTCATTTTGCTCGATGAGGCGGCCTGCACCGGGCTGGCCCAGCGGTATTTACAACGTGTCGAGGATCTCTCCGGGGGCGCAAACCGGGTGACAGACAAGATGCCGCAGAACTTTCAATTGCTGGGCCTGATTGCCATGTTGTTCCCGGGGGCGAAGGTCATCCACAGTTTACGGGACCCGATGGATACCTGCCTGTCGTGCTATTTCCAGAATTTCCGGTTTCAGGACACTATCCTGGGGTTTAGCGCCGACCTGGGTCATCTAGGTCAATATTACAAGCAGTACCAGAGACTCATGGCGCATTGGCGGGCGACGCTCGATATTCCTTTGTTGGACGTAGGCTATGAGGAGTTAGTGGCAGAGCAAGAGGCGGTGACGCGGCGCATGCTGGAATTCTGCGGGTTGCCCTGGGATGAGCAATGCCTGAAATTTTATAAGAGTAAGCGGGCGACCACAACCGCCAGCTATAACCAAGTGCGCCAACCCGTGTATCGCAAGTCCGTGCAGCGTTGGAAACATTACGAATCGTACCTCGAGCCATTGAAGAAGGCATTGTTCGGCTGAAGCCGTTTCCCAATGATAGTGCGGGAGTGAGTATTAGCCCAAGGCGGACGGTGCCGGAAGTAGTTTAACCTACCGGGTCTTCCCTGAATTGCTGTTGGATTTCTTCTATTTCGGTGCGGCAATGCTGCAAGGCGTCTACGCAGTCCGGGTCCAGCTTGGCGCCGGCGAAACCCTTCAAAAAGGCAAAGGCCTCTTCATTACTCCACGCCGGTTTATAGGGGCGACGACTGGTCAAGGCGTCAAAGATGTCGGCCACCGCAACGATCCGCGATTCCAGGGGGATTTGTTCGCCCTGTTTGCCGTAGGGATAACCCGACCCATCCAGCGATTCATGATGGAGCTCGGCGATGTTGCGCAAGATCTCGATATGTTGCAAACCATCGAGTTTGAAGTTGCCCAACATACGGTCGATGAGTTCACGCCCTTTGAGGGTGTGGGATTTCATGAGTTCGCGTTCCTGCTGTGAAAGCTTACCGTTCTTGAGCAGGATGTGGTCGGGAATGCCGATCTTACCGATGTCGTGCAGAGGGGCGAATACGAACACGTTCTCGATGTACTCATCGTTTAACCGGTATTTAGCGGCGAGCCGAGTGGCGATCATCCGCGCATAGCGTGACATACGATCCAGGTGACTGCCGGTTTCGTTATCCCGGACGTGGGCCATGTCTCGGGCGGTCTTGACGGTCGCCAGCAAGGTTTGCATGAACGATAGTTCATGGATGATAGTCAGCGAGATCAGGTGACCGAAGGGATCGATCTGCCCCAGCACTTCTTCGCTGAACGGTGCATCCTCATAGGCATTGAAAAACAGAAATCCCAAGAAATGGCCGGAACTATACATGGGCATGGTATAGCTGGCCTGATATCCCTGACTATCGATGCGCTTGGCGTGCTCCTTATCGCTACTGGCGAATATCCCCAGGTTATTGACAACCCGCGGCTGGCCCTTTTCCAGAATCTCTCGTAATGAATGGGTTTCGCTGAGTTTAGCCTGGTAATTTGAAAGAGGCTGATCGCCGCCACTGCTGTGTACGAAGGTCTTGAGTATGTCGGTGTCGGGGTCGTAGATCGCAGCAGCGATGCGGGCGATAAACGGGAAGCGCTCCTTGAGGGCGGCGTGAATGTATTCCAATTTGCTTGTCAGGTCGATATTCTGATCAAGGGGGTTGAGCTGATCTTGGTGAGTGAACATCGCTACAGCTTCCTTAACTGGTGGCAAGCCGGGCAAGGCCCGTTCGGTGGACATCCCGATGCCTAGATAATCGGCATTTCGGTGGTTTTTTTGATCAGGTGAGTTCGATGATGGCGGTGAGGATCGTGGGGAAAATCATCGGCATCAAACCAAGGAAAATTATTCAGAGAAATCAATTGTGAATGACGGGTTGCTTGGTGCCGCGGTGGCGAGTTTCCCCGGCATACGTAGGGTGAGTGCGTGCCAGATTGTGAATAAAGATGAAGAAAACGGGGTGGGTGGCCGCGTCCTCGCAACTATCAATATGACGGATGACCTGCCGAAGGATGAGTAGTTATTACCAACGCGCATCGTTGCGCTTTGAGTGTACCGGCTGTGGCGAATGCTGCAGCGGTGGGCCGGACTATTACGTGTTTCTCACTGAGCGCGAAGCCGAGGCGATTCGCCGTCATCTGGGGTTGACGGCGGCGTGGTTCAAACGCCGCTATCTGCGGCGCACCCCCGAGGGTGATCGGGTCATCAACAACCAAGGCGGTGGGCGTTGCGTATTTCTCACCCGGGATAATCGCTGCACCGTTTATGCGGTGCGACCGCTGCAATGCCGCACCTATCCATTTTGGCCGGAGGTGGTGGAATCCCGTGCTCAGTGGCGGGTCGAGGCAAGGCGTTGCGAGGGCATTGATCGCGGTCAGGTCATCCCGCTGGCGCGCATCCGCGCCCTGTTGGCCAAACACCGGCGGACCGCGACCGAAGCGGAATGAAGAGTCAGCGGTCAGTATCTGTGTACGCATTCGGGCGGTGGGGCGAGGGTTCAGGCATAATCCCGCTGTCATGTGATGCCTGGCATTTCTCCGCTCGAATGTGTATAGTCCGCTCTCCCCTTGATGGGGCAGAACGTTTCTAACCTTCCTTCCGTGGTTGCACGCACATCATTGGTTAACTGGTTGGGGCGTATGGCGGTCCTTGCGGCGAGCATGGACCGGCCTGAACTGGACCGGACGATGTGACGGCTTCGCAGCCGAATTCGCTGCTGTTCGAATTGTTTCTTTGTAATGTCCGCCGTGAACGGCGGCAGGGGTGTTATTGTGTCGTTTGAAGCATTAAATCTGAATGTCAATCTATTGAAGTCCATCGAGGCCGCGGGTTTTAGCGAGCCTACCGCTATTCAAAGTCAGGCCATCCCGCTGGTGTTGGCAGGTCATGACCTGATGGCCTCGGCACAGACGGGCACGGGAAAGACCGCCGCCTTTGTGTTGCCCGCCCTGGAACGGCTGGCTACCCCATCCCCGGTGCGCGCTATCGGTCCGCGGGTCTTGGTGTTGACGCCGACCCGGGAATTGGCATTGCAGGTCAACGATAATATCCGCCAGTTCAGCCGCTATTGCCGGGTATTCGCCGGCAGCGTGGTGGGCGGCATGTCATATACGCCCCAGATCCGACTGTTGCAGCGTTCGGTGGACTTGCTGGTGGCCACGCCGGGCCGTTTGCTGGATCACATGGAACGGGGACGGGTGGATTTCTCCCGTCTGGAGATGCTGGTGCTGGACGAAGCGGATCGCATGCTGGATATGGGCTTCATCGACGCCATCAAGACCATCGCCGCGGCAACGCCGCCGCAGCGCCAAACCCTGCTGTTTTCCGCCACCCTGGAGGGCAAGGTCCTGGCGATCGCCAAACAGTTGTTGAACAATCCCAAGCGGGTCCAATTGGCGGCCAATCATGAGCGCCACGCCGCCATCACCCAGCGCATCCATCAGGCGGACGACATCGGTCATAAACATCGCCTGTTGGCGCATCATATTGCCGGAATCGATCTGACCCAGGCGGTGATCTTCACCGCCACCAAACGTAGCGCCGACCAGTTGGCCAAGACCTTGGCCGATCAGGGCCACGCCAGCGCCGCCTTGCACGGCGACATGGGACAGCGCGATCGCAAGCGCACGGTGGAACGGATGCGCGACGGCCGGGTGAGGCTGCTGGTGGCCACGGACGTGGCCGCCCGCGGTCTGGATATCAAAGGTATCAGCCATGTCATTAATTTCGACCTGCCCCCGGTAGCCGAGGATTACATCCACCGTATCGGCCGTACCGGTCGCGCCGGCGCCAACGGCGTGGCCATTACCTTGGTCGGCCCGGACGACTGGTCCAAGCTGGCGGGGATCGAGCGCTTGACCGGCCGCAAACTGGAACGGGAGACCATTCCCGGCCTCGAACCCACCCGCGCCGCGCCGCGTGGCGGCCGCGGCGGCAAACCGTCGTGGCGCTACAAGGGTAAGGGTCGGTCGGCTGCCGCCGGCGCGGGGCGCGATTCCACGGCACGCGCTGAACGCGGTGCCGGTGTGCGGAACCGCGACCAGCAACGCCGGTCCAGGTCCGGCGGCGGGCGGGGCGCCTCTGCATTTCCGGCGCAAGGCCAGGTGCGTCAACGCGGCCGCTCCTACGTCGGTTGAGTGCGCTTAAGCCGGCGGTTCCAGAGAATCCAGAAGATAGGTGGGCAGGGGCTCGTCTTGGTATAGAGTGGATTCCGCAACGCTGACGCCGCCGGTAATCAGCACCGAGTCAATTCCAAGGTCATTGGCGCCGCGGATGTCCGTCTGGAGTTGGTCGCCCACCATGACCGCACGTAGGTTACCGCCTCGTTGCAGCGCCGCTTCGAAGATCATGGGATAGGGTTTGCCGAGCCGGGCGAAACACAGATCGCTGCGTTGCGGGTAACGCAGCTGCAAGGCCGCCTCCAGGACCAAGGCGATGCTGCCCGCCGCCAGGCCGAAGCCGGCGGCGGCGGTCGGAAAGATCAAATCGGGATTGGGCAGGATCAAGTCCACCGCTTGGCCTCGGTCCAGGCGGGCGAACAGCGCGGTGAGCACCGCTTCCACTGTTTCCAAAAAGGGATAGCCGCTTTCGTCGGCCACCACCAATACCTCGAAGTCCGCATCGGCGGCCACCACCTCGCCGCCCGCCATGACCGCGTATTGGGCACTGTCTTCCGTGCCCACTACGGCGCAACGTTTTCCCACCAGACCATGCTGGGCGAAGTAATCCTCGAGCAACACACCGGCGCTGATGATGCGCAGCGGGTCGATGTCCAAGCCGAAATTACGGAAATGGGCGGCGGCACCGGCGGGCAATTTCGCCACGTCGTTGGTGAGGATGTAATAGGGTTTGTTTTCGCGATTGAGGCGGTCGAGGAACGCCGCCGCGCCGGGTAGGGCACCACCGCCATGTACCAGCACCCCATAGGCGTCCAACAGAACCATCTCATAACGGTCTATCAACTCAGTGACGGTGATGGGCGGGATGGTGACGGCGTCAGTCATGTACTTAACGGCAAGAGGCTGCGGGCCGGCAACCGGGCCGCACCATAGCAATGAGGTCCCCCCGGGCGTGGGGCCGCGTTGCCATGGATTCAGCGGGAGGTGTTATGGGCCAGCAGCCCTTGGGGGGCCACGTGATTTTGAAGCGCGTCCAGGAGTTGGCTGCAGGTTTTTTCACTGCCCGCCGGTGCAACGCCGCCACCCACCTTGGCGATGGTTAAGGCGCCGTTAGGGTCCCAATGGCAGTTTATATTAGTCGCGTCCTTGTGCTCGGTGCGAATTTCCAGATAGTGCTCCCAGGGTTGGTATTGGGCGAAGAATCTCCCCCCGACATAATAGGCGAAGGTCCCGGGGCCGCGTTCCCACAGGGCGCGGTGATTGCGTTTGATGGCTTCGCCCAGACCGCGCGGGAGGTTGAAGCGTTTTGCGTACCATGCCGGGGGCGGTCCTTCACTTGAGGGGGGAAAGCCATTCAAGAACCTGTATCCGGACGGCGGGGTGTCGGCATCTGACCAGCGTAGCGCGCCGTCGGTGTGGCTGCAGCCGGCGATGAAGCCCGTGATAGTGGTTATTGCGGCAAAAAACACAGCGCCGCGGATCCCTCTTGTTATCATGCGTGGACCCCGGATGGGTAATTAGACTGTCTACTTAGATAGTACAAGAGCAGGTCCCGAGTGATCAATCCTCCTATCTTGAAGGAGTTGGCGGAGAAATCAAGTCATTCAGCTTTATGGCAGGTCATTCTTTCCGCTGCGTAAGCTACGGCCAGCTTACAAGCGATTATCCGACGGCGTGAGGAGAGGATTTTTAGTGTAAAGTATGGCTTAAGGTGTGTGATTGCGGCCGCTGCCTTCCATGGCAAGTTGGGAATAGACGGCGGGGTGCGGCGGGGGAGGGTGATGATGGAATCCCTGGTGTGCTGGAAATGCGGGGCGTCGATCACCGATCAGCCCTTACCCCTGGGACGGGTGGCGGAGTGCGCAGCATGCCGGTCCGATTTGCATGTGTGCCGCATGTGCGAATTTTACGATACCCGGGTGGCGGCGAGCTGTCGTGAAACCGTTGCCGACGAGGTCCTGGATAAGGAACGCGCCAACTTCTGCGCGTATTTTGCGGTAAGGCCCAACACCTATCCGGGTCGGGAAGATGAATCGTCTGCAGCGGCGCGGGTCCAATTAGAGGCCTTATTCGGCGGTGGTGCGGATAGGGCGGATGACAATAAAGATAAGGCTGGTTCACGCTCAGAGGTCGATGTCGCCAAGGAGCAGCTTGAACGGTTGTTTGGTTCGGGAAAGAAAGGCGAGATATGAGCGGGATCATTCCGGGGACGGTAGTACCCTTCAGAAACGGCAAGCGATTGAGCCATGCTGCGGCGCAACTGATGAAGTCCGGCGCCGTGAAAACCTATCGCGTTACGGCCTATTATGACTACCCGCCGGTGGAGCGTTCCGTCGTGATCGAGGCCGAAGCGCCGCAACGTGCCATGGTCAAGGCCCTGTTGGAGGGTAAAGTCCCAGCCATGTTTCGCAAGGATGAATTCGGTTGGTTGTTACCGATATTTTGGCATCCCCGACTTGCCGGTGGGCGGCGCTGGCCGATGGTCGTCGGTCGTAACATCATAGTCTGGGGGCGGCGCGGTAAGAAGGATCGTCTGATTTTCGATGTGGATGAGATTAGATCTTAATCAGCGGCGCTGTCTGCCGGCGGTTCAGTATAACTGACGGCCACTATATAATATGTGATCGCGCCTTTGGGCGTATTGACCGTCACCTCATCCTCCACGCCTTTTTTCAGCAAGGCCCGCGCCAACGGTGAGTCCACACTGATGCAGGCGCGTTTGATGTCGAATTCGTCGGGGCCGACAATACGGTACTGACTTTTGTTGCCCAGGTCGTCTTCCAACACTACCCAAGCACCGAAATAGACGCGCTGTTTATCGCCGGGCAGTTCGCGGACCACGGTGAGATCGGGTAGTCGCCTTTGAAGATAACCAATGCGGCGATCGATCCCGCGCAGTTCCTTTTTCCTATAGATATATTCCGCATTCTCCGAACGGTCGCCCTCGGCGGCCGCGGCCGCCAATGCTTGTGTCACCACTCTGCGGCGTTGCCAGAGGGCGTCGAGTTCTTGTTGCAGACGTTGATAGCCTGCTGGCGTGATATAAGACGCGGCCTTGGTTGATGGTCGGTGAGGTGAACGCATGCTAACCGGATTTTTCGGCCCACAAGCGGTCAGGCATCGTCTTTGCTGGTAATGGGTGGGTGGATTGTTTGCGGCGCAGCCCATCGCCGTGCAATCGGTATTGCGGGATGATTGCACCCGTTATCAAGACTGCCCCGCGCCGGAGCGAATCGTGATGTGCAGGCGATTTTCACAAATAGGAACCCTGCGTGCGCAGGGTTCCCAGATTGACTATGTGGTGGGAGTGGTTTACTGAACGACCACGTTGGCCGCTTGTAATCCCTTTGGGCCCTTTTCAACGTCAAAAGTGACCTTTTGACCTTCGGCCAGCGTCTTGAAGCCTTCGCCGGAGATAGCGCGGAAATGAACGAACACGTCGTCACCGCCATTGTCTTGAGCGATGAAGCCGAACCCCTTAGATTCGTTAAACCACTTTACAGTACCTGTAGCCATTACACTTACCTCAACTAAAATTAACAATATGTGTCTGCATGTGGTGAATCGGGAGTTTTCGCGGAAAACTTCTGAGGGATAACAGCTTAAACCACCTACACTTTACACTGCAGCGAGCCCGATTCTACTCGATTTCTTTGAGAAACACTATATGGCAGCGCTGGGATGATTTTGGCCGTCGCCGGCCATTTTACCCATACTCTAAAATGGAGGCTTATCAAATTGTCGATGCTGGCTTAAAGATGTCCAATGAAGGTAGGAAGCGAGTATGACAATCCATACAGGGTCGATGTTCGATATAATGGCAGTTGATGTTGCAACATTATGAAATTATTAGGGTGTAGACGATATGGCGCATAGCGATCAGGGTGATTCAACGGATTTCCGCTTGGCCTACTATGCCGGTGATCGGCAGACAGGGGCCATAAGCGTAATACAGAGTAAAGCAGGCAGGATTTCAGTCAACGCGCTGTTGCAGGCGCCCGTCAGCGGGGCGGATAACGACCGCAAGCCCATCTTGATCGGGGTGGCTGAGGATTCGCGGGCAGTGTTGATGGACCCGGTTAGTAAGGCTATCGAGTTGAGCGAGTCCTTTCCTGCCGACGCCTTTCCCGCGCATCTCTATAGCGATCCGCGTTCCAACCGGGATTGGTTTATGAACGACGGCGATAAGGAAACGGGCAACGATACCCTCAATTGCGGAAACCGCGGTTCGTCGGTCACGGTAGTTGAACGCAGTGGCAGCGTTGCGGCCAAGTGGCTAAAGACGATCTGTGTAGGACGAGGTCACCATCAGGCCGCGTTCTGCTATCCCAGCACCGCCGCGCCCGGGGTGCCGGAACGGGCCGTTATCAGCAATCTGCAGGACGGGACCCTGTCGGTGATCGGTAACGATCCGCGCGACGCGGCGACGTATCTGCAGGTAGTGAATACCATCAATCTATGCGAAGCCGATAAAGAAGACGACGGACGCGCGACCATCCCCAACAAGGCCTTTCCGCATGGCCTGGCCTATTCGCCTCACAGTGGCAAACTTTATAACCTCAATAACGGCTACGGCACCATCGCGGTGATCGATCCCGTCAGCGGCGATATCGAGCAACGCATTCCCTTTAAAGGGCACAGCAATCTGTTCGCCTCGCCCGACGGCCGTTATCTCATCGGCCGCGGCGCCGACCGAAAATCCGACCCGGAGCATGTCGTCGCCAAATTGAGCGTCTTCGATGTAACCGATAACAGTGTCGTAGCTACACTTGATTTACCCGATATCTACATCGGTAAGTATTACTTCAACCCAGAAGGCAGCAAGCTTTACCTGACTACGTCCAGTTCCGGCAGTCCGCAACAGCAGGCCAATCTCAAGACAGACGTGGTGCTGATCTTCGATATGTCCGCCTTGCCGCGTCTGGAACTGATCAAGGAATTGAAGACAGGCAATGCCGGTGCGTTGGCTTTTCATCAAGTCGATGGCCGCAGTCACCGGCTGTTTTCTTCCCATGCTCCCGCAGGCGCCGTGGTCATCATCGATGGCGAAGACGATACGGTATTGTCTTCGGTTACCGTGGGATCGGCGCAATCCCATTCGCGGGTGTGGATGTTGGTATGATGAGTGGGTGGATCGCCGACCTTGCCGGCGATCCACGAGATGCAGCTTAGTGCTTCACTTTGGTAATGGTGGCCTTTTCCAATAGGACGGGATAGGAGTAGCCGGCGCCGAAATCCTTATCGACGGTAATTGTACCGGTCACCACCACCTCATCGCCCACATCGGCGGTGTCCTGACTGGTGATGGTGAGGTCGTTACTGCCATCTTTACCGGTGCCGTCCCGCAAGTGCAAGAAATTACGGTTCAGGATGGCATTGTTTACCTTGACGATCTTGCCGTGTAATTGTACGTGATGGCCGCTAAGGCTGGCCTTTTCCTGATACAGGGCGGCAACGGTCTTTTGCTCTGCTTTTTCCGCCAGTGCCATGGATGAACCTAGGCACGCTATGACTGCCGCCGCTCCTATTATAATTGCGCGTCGCATGACGACTCTCCCTAATTTAGAATTCAAAAAGGCGTTTTTATCATGTTTATCGTGCTAAGGACAGGCCCTGGTATGTCGGCGGTTTGCTAACATGGGATGACGGCGGCCGATTATGCCGAGGATCGCGTCGACGGAAGGTACAGGTCTGCGTG
>CAYWIQ010000030.1:0-13399 GCA_964458405.1 uncultured Chromatiaceae bacterium | reverse complement strand
GACGAAGGAACTCATAGAGAGAGGATGCCTGATTCTGAACGGCCGCTCGCCAGCGAGGAATTGCAAGAAAATTATCTGTTTCCGGAAAACAACCGTGTCGACCATGAAACCGTAGCCCTGTTTCTTCGAACGGTGATTCTGGACGGCGCCCGCCGCGGCATCACCCATATTCATTTTGAGCCGGTGCGTAATCGTGGCGCGACAGTGCGCCTGCGCAAAGATGGAGACCTATCAGATGCCGGAAATATACCGGAAAAGGCCTGGCAACCGTTGATCTGTGAACTCCGTTCTCTGGCAAAATTGACGCCGGAAAAGGATTTTGGCGCCCAACTCATTTCCATTGATACCCACTTCCTCGCGCCTGCGCGTATCGACTTACAGCTTGCCGCTATTCCCAACATGGATGGTGGTGAGGATTTTGTTTTGCGACTGGGCAACGCCAATTTCAGCCCCCAGATCAAGGAGCTCGGTCTGAGCGGCCCCAATCTAAAACGTATGCTTGAGCTGAGTGACAACCCACGCGGTTTGATCCTAGTGGCCGGCACGTATGACGCCGGAAAATCTACTACGTTAGGCGCCCTTATCACCCATCTGAATAAGGCACACAAAAAGATTTGGGTGATTGGTGAGGAAGGTCGGAAGATGCCGGAAGGCATACGTCAAGCACCGTTACAATTGGGTCAAACTGTAGGCGAGGTCACGCCTTTTGACGTAATCTTACATGCAGATCCCGACATCATCGCGATTGGTGATCTCTCCGACAAAACCATCGCCCGAAAGGCACTGGCGGCATCGTTGACCAGTCACTTAATCTTCTCCAGTCTCAGCGTCCGCCGCGCCGGCGAAGCCATCGACAGGCTGACCAATATGGGGTTACCACCCTACGAAATCGCCGATGCATTGTTGGCTATCCTTGCCCAACGCCTCGTCAAAAAATTGTGCGTCCACTGCAAAAAGAGCTACATACCCAGCTCCGAAGAGTTACGTATGCTGGTGGCTGAATATTGTACGGAGTTGTACGAGGAAGGTGAATCATCGGTGCGGATTAAGGCCCTGCACGAGAAAGTAATGAATAATTGGATGGAAACGTACACCAAGCCATCCGAAGAGCTGATTTTCTACAAGGCATCGGGATGTAAACATTGCCATAACTCCGGCTACGAGGGCCGAATCGCGCTACACGAACTATTGGAGTTCATTCCTCCGGTCAAGCGTGCGCTGCTCGACGGCGCCAATGGCCAAGGCGTCATGGCGGCGGCCATCAAGGCCGGGATGAAGACCATAAAGCAGGACGGTATCGAAAAGGCACTACAAGGTTATACCGATATGTCTCAAGTTCGTAGCGCCTGCCGCACCTGAACGCCTCAGATCCGTATCACCCTATATTGTCCTATTGAAGAGACGCCGGTTTGATTACTGGCGTACCGCATGAGCAAGCGTCAATAAACTGGATCGCCGGTACCAGGCGCGATAGGCGAGCAATATCGCCAATATAGAGCCATAGATAACCGGATCCCTCACGTCCGCCTTGACCAACCACAGATAATGCAATACCCCTGCAGTGGCGATAACGTACACCAACTGATGCAACTTGGCCCAACGCGACCCTAGGCGCCGCACCCAATTCTTGGTGGAAGTGACCGCCAAGGGAATCAGCATCACGAAGCCTGTAAATCCTACGGTAATATAGGGCCGCTTTATGATGTCCTTAACTATCTCGTGAACATCGAAGAAATGATCAAACACCAACCAGGTGAGGAAGTGCATAAGGGCATAGAAGAAGGCGTATAGGCCCAGCATACGCCGCAGACGAATCAGAATATTTTTCCCGGTCAGGCGCCGCAGCGGCGTTATAGTCAAGGTAATCAGCAAGAAACGCAGCGCCCAAATGCCGGTTCGGTGATTGAGCGTTTCTACCGGGTTGGGCCCCAGATGATGGGTAACGGTGTCCCACACCAATATAGCAAACGGTATCAGGCACGCAATGAATACGATCGGTTTAATGACCCGCGTCATCCACTGGGTTTCAGTCATGCTCTTCAAAAATACTTTCTCAAATCCATGCCGGTATACAGCGACGCCACCTGATCGGCATAACCATTGAACATTAGGGTCTTACGCTTGAAGAAATCACCGATACGCCGTTCCCTTGCCTGGCTCCAGCGCGGGTGATCGACATGGGGGTTCACGTTGGCGTAAAAACCATACTCATGAGGCGAGGTCTTTTGCCAGGTATTGAGCGGCATGTTCTCGACCAGACTGATCTTGACGATGGATTTGATGCTCTTGAAGCCGTATTTCCAGGGTACGACCAAGCGCAACGGTGCCCCGTCCTGGTTGGGTAGCTCTTCCCCATAGAGCCCGACCGCGAGCAGGGTCAAGGGGTGCATGGCCTCGTCGATGCGCAGACCCTCGACATAGGGCCAATCCAAGACCGAACGCCTTTGCCCCGGGAACTGCTTGGGATCGTAAAGGGTTTCGAAACGGACGAATTTCGCCCGTGACGTCGGCTCAAAACGCTTGAGCAGATCCCCCAACGGGAAACCGTCCCAAGGAATCACCATGGACCAGGCCTCCACACAACGTAACCGGTAGATCCGCTCCTGTATCTGATACGGGCGGATCAACTCATCGAGATCAAAAGTACCGGGTTTTGCGACCTCGCCGTCGACCACCACCTTCCACGGCCGCGGTTTGAAACTCCCCGCCAGACGAGACGGGTCGTCTTTATCGGTACCGAATTCATAGAAATTGTTATAAGTGGTGACGGATTCATAGGGCGTCAATTCATCTTTGGCGTTGTACGGCCCTTTGACCACATTGGGTAATTTGGCGCCGGCAAAGGCTATGTGCGGCAACAATCCGCCGGAAAGGGCCGCCGCCGCAACCGCGCTACCGGCCCCCAGACGCAGGAAGCGACGCCTATCCAAATAGAGGCTCTGGGGGGTGATCTCTGAGGGCAACACCTCGCCTCGACGTTTTACCTTAATTAACATAGGGAAACCTCACCACAATCCATATCTATAATGACCATTTCGACCTCGTCTGAGCGGGATTGTTACACATTAGTCGCCCCGCCGACCGATTCCTTACACGCCTTGATCGGGTTATCGTCTTGCCGGAAGATCCCCTAATCCAGCGGTTTAGGCCGACATATAGACGTCGCCCCCTCTAAACCAAGATAATCAGGGCATTAATACATTGATCGACAAGGAGGCCCCATGAGAACGCTATGGCTCAGCACAATGTTATTCGCCGCCAGTATCGGCAGCAGTGATGCCACTATCGTCGGCGAAGAAATCGACTACCGGGCCGAAGACACCACGATGAAGGGCTACCTGGCCTACGACAATACCGTTCAGGGACCGCGGCCCGGCATCATAGTAGTACACGAATGGTGGGGGTTGAACGACTATATCCGCAAGCGGGCAAGGATGCTCGCCCAGCTGGGCTACACCGCCTTCGCCCTGGATATGTACGGCGACGGCAGGCAGGCGCAACATCCCGATGACGCCAAAAAGTTCGCCAGCGAGGTAAGACAAAACCTCCCCTTGGAAAAGGCGCGATTCAACGCGGCGTTGGAGGTACTGCGCAGCAATTCCCACGTCGACCCGCGGCGCATCGCCGCTATCGGTTATTGTTTTGGCGGCGGTGTAGCGCTTGAAATGGCGCGCAGGGGGGCTGCCCTCGCTGGGGTTGCGAGCTTTCACGGTATGTTGGCGACCGCCGACCCCGCCCGGGCGGGTGACATCAAGGCCAAAATCCTAGTCATGACCGGCGCCGACGACCCATTCGTGCCCTCGGATCAAGTCGCCCAATTCAAACACGAAATGGATGAGGCGCAGGCCGACTACCAAGTGATCGCCTATCCAGGCGCCAAACACGGTTTCACCAACCCTGGCGCCGATGAAAACGGTCAAAAATTCAACCTGCCGCTGGCCTATAACCAGGCCGCCGATCAGGCGTCATGGAGCGAACTGAAAAAATTTCTTCATCGGGTCTTCGCCAAGGACTGAGCTGCCGTTCCGTGAGACACACTACCGTTAAATGGCTGCTAATGACATGCGTCGCCTCGTCCCTCTCAGTGGGCTTGTCACCCGCCTACGCCGGATTCGGGCCGGCCGCCACGGCACGGGATTGGTGTAAAAAGGAGACGCTACACTATTTGGAACGGCACGGTTATATCCCGTACAGCTGGGAAGCCACCACCCATATCGAAGGCAATAATTACGTCACCAAAGGCATATGGCGTGTCGACGTGGACAATATCAATGTGCAATGCACTTCAAATAAACACGCCAAGAAGCCCAACGGCCGATACAAGATTCTCAATGTTGAAATCGACAACGATGGAAAACCGTCCCGACATTTGAGGTAAATAGTGGTCAGCCGACCGCCAAGGCCGGCCGAAACCCCTATTTATCTATTACCTTCGCCGTCAGCACCTTCACGACGGGCCATAAACAAGGCCGGGACTTCTCTATGCCGCCGGGCCGGCCGCGATGATAACCCCTGCGGATGTGACGCCGTGGCCGCTTCCCGGCGCTGTACCCGTCCCCGGCGTGCTTGGCGGGTCTGCCCCTCATCACCTGCCTTGGTTTCATGGCGCTGTGCCGGTTTGCTGGGTTGTGTGCTATTACCGCCGCCGGCACGGCGCGCCGGACGACGCGGCGCGACGTCTTGACGGCGGGCGTTACGCCCCTGCTGACGCTGGCGACCGTTAACGATGGGCTCGGGACGGATGCTGGGGTCCGGCGCGAAGCCGGCGACTTCGATTACCGGCAATTCGCGCTTAAGCAGCCGCTGGATGTTGGACAGTAGCTGCAATTCATCCACACACACCAAGGATACCGCCTCGCCGCTGGCCCCGGCGCGCCCGGTGCGCCCGATGCGGTGTACGTAATCTTCCGCTACGTTGGGTAATTCAAAATTCACCACGTGCGGTAATTGATCGATGTCTAATCCGCGGGCGGCGATGTCGGTGGCTACCAACACCCGCATCTTGTTGGCTTTGAAGTCCGCCAAAGCACGGGTACGTGCACCCTGGCTCTTATTACCATGAATGGCGGCGGCGCTGATGCCATCCTTACCCAACTGCTCGGCGAGACGGTTTGCACCGTGTTTGGTACGGGTGAACACCAATACCTGTCGCCAGTCTTGGCTAGCGATCAGTTGCGATAAAAGCGCACGCTTGCGCTCACGATCGACTCGGTGCACCACTTGCTTCACGGTCTCGGCGGCGGTATTGCGGCGCGCCACCTCAACCAGTGCGGGATTGTCCAGCAGTCTGTCCGCCAATTGCCTGATCTCATCGGAATAGGTGGCGGAGAACAGCAGATTTTGCCGCGCCTTCGGTAATAGCGCCAAGACGCGCTTGATGTCGTGGATGAAACCCATGTCCAACATGCGGTCCGCTTCATCCAGCACCAGGATTTCGATCTTGCTTAGATCCACAGTCTTTTGCCCGACGTGATCCAGCAGGCGACCGGGAGTCGCAACCAGGATATCCACGCCACGGCGCAAGGCGTCGATCTGCGGATTGATGCCCACTCCGCCGAAGATTACCGCGGATTTCAGCGGCAAATACTTTCCGTAGGTCCGCACGCTCTCGCCAACTTGAGCCGCCAGCTCACGGGTCGGGGTAAGGATTAAGGCGCGCAAGGCACGCTTATTTTGTGGCGTAGCGCCAAGACGTTGTAACAAGGGCAAGGTAAAACCCGCGGTCTTGCCGGTACCGGTCTGGGCACCGGCGAGGATATCGCGGCCCGCCAGGATTACAGGAATGGCTTGGGTCTGCACCGGGGTGGGCTGGGTATAACCCTGCTCAGCGACCGCGCGCAAGATATCGGCACTCAGACCGAGTTGTGAAAACGACATAAAATTATTACTCCTAAGGCCGGCTGCCCGGAGATATGTTCGGGAAGGTCCAGACGGTATGCTAGTCTTTGGGCGGGGAATAAACCGGGAAGGATACACCACGCAGGCGGGCGCAGACCTCTCGCGCCCTATCTTTAATCGCCGTGCATGGTAGCACACCCCGCAGGGCTGATAAACTGCGCGTCCATGCTTGTTTTCGACGACCTATCTCTATATCGGGGCGCGCGACCGCTATTTAAAGGGACGAGCCTTACTATCTTTCCCGGCCACAAGGTGGGCCTCACCGGCGCCAACGGCAGCGGAAAATCCAGCCTGTTCGCCCTGATCCGCAGCGAGCTCAAACAGGATAGCGGCGAATTCAACCGGCCTCCCGGCTGGGTGATCGCCCATGTCGCCCAGGAGACGCCGGCGGTAACCACTGCCGCGATCGACTACATCATGGCCGGCGATGAAGAACTCGCGCAACTACAAGCTGAATTGTGCCAAGCCGAAACGACCGGCGACGGCATGCGCATGGCCGAGCTGCATAACCGCCTGGATAGCATCGGCGGCTATACCGCTCGCAGCCGTGCGGCCCGCCTGATGCACGGCTTGGGTTTTGCAACCCGGCACGAAGAGGCGCCGCTAAACAGCTTCTCCGGCGGCTGGCGCATGCGCCTCAATCTGGCGCGCGCCCTGATGTGTCGTTCCGATCTGTTGTTGCTGGACGAGCCTACCAATCACCTCGACCTCGACGCAGTGCTGTGGTTGGAAGATTGGCTGCGCACCTATCCCGGTACCTTATTGCTCATTTCCCATGACCGGGATTTTCTCGACACGGTGGTGGATCACATCCTGCATATCGCCCATCAGGAACTGAAATTCTACAACGGAAATTATTCCGCCTTCGAACGCCGCCGCGCCGAGCAACTGGCAGGCCAGCAAGCGGCCTATGAAAAACAAGTGCGCGAGATCGCCCACATGCGCAGCTTCGTCGACCGCTTTCGCGCCCAGGCCACCAAAGCGCGCCAAGCCCAGAGCCGCCTCAAGGCCCTGGAGCGCTTGGAACTCATCGCCCCGGCCCACGTCGATTCACCCTTCATCTTCAACTTCCGCGCCCCGGAACAATTACCCCGCCCGTTGCTGCGCCTGGACAATGCGGACGCGGGCTACCAGGGGCATGCCGTGATCAGCGGCATCAATCGCGATCTCGTCCCCGGCGAACGCCTGGGGCTGCTGGGACCCAACGGCGCGGGCAAATCCACCCTGATCAAACTCTTGGCCGGTGGACTCACCCCCCTCGCCGGGAAACGCAGTGAGGCCAGCGGTCTGCGCATCGGCTATTTCGCCCAACACCAACTGGAACAACTCCGACCCCAGGACAGCCCGCTTCAACACCTATTGCACCTTGCCCCCAAGGCAGGTGAACAATCTCTGCGAGACTTTCTCGGCGGTTTCGGTTTCATGGGTGACGATGCATTCGCGCCGGTCGCCCCCTTCTCCGGCGGGGAAAAGGCGCGGCTGGTGTTGGCGCTACTGGTCTATCAACGTCCCAACCTACTGTTATTGGATGAACCCACCAATCACCTCGACCTAGAGATGCGCCATGCCTTGGATATGGCATTGCAAGACTACCATGGCGGTTTAGTGCTGGTGTCACACGATCGTCATCTACTGCGTACAGTATGCGATAGTTTCGTCCTGGTCAGTGACGGCAAGGTTACGCCTTTCGACGGCGACCTTGAAGACTATCGCCGCTGGATCGCCCAGCGCAACGATGCCGCTCTCCAAACCACTCGCAGTAATTCTGAAAGCAACGCCGACGCCCGCAAGGTCAGACGCCGCAACGAAGCGGAAAGACGCCAACGACTCAAGCCACTCAAGGCCGCGCTGGAACGCTGGGAGGCCGCTATTGCAGAGCTGGAAACACGCCGCGACACACTACAACAACAATTGGCAGAGCCGGCGCTCTATGAGGCGCAAAACAGAGATAAACTGCAGACTTTATTGACAGAACAGGCGCAGATTGCGAATGACTTGGCGGCAGCAGAAGCGCAATGGCTGCATGCCGGCGAATCCCTGGAGGCCGCCGAACGCGAATAATGAGATAATGGCGAAATCATCGCCGCTGTTACAGAGATACAGCCGTTCTTGCTTCCGCTCGGGCCAATGACATCATGAACAACATTGCAACCTTGACTACGCTGATCGCGATGGCATTACTGGTGTGGTTTTGGGCCGACAGTCTGCGCGTTCGTGAGCTGGCCTTGCAGGCTTGCGCCGTCGCTTGCAGGCGAATCAACGCACAACTCCTGGATGAAACTGTTGCATTGCGTCGCCTAAGTCTGGCGCGTGATCAATATGGCCGTGCCGTATGGCGCCGCACCTACCGCTTCGAATATACCTTCGACGGCGGCCGACGGCTTCGCGGCAGCGCAATCATGCGCGGCCGCATCGTTGAAACCGTCGCCATCCAATCTCAAGATGGCTCCACACAGTTTGAGCAAGACAAACCACACTAACGGTTATGCTGTTGCCCCGATCACGCTGGTTAGTATCACCGACTGACATAACCTCAGCACCGTTTCCGCTGCTACTAAAACTCCGAGCGAAACCGTACCGAACCACCGTCGAAGGAATCGCCAATCAGGTCATCAAGATTCCATGACACGGCCAAGGTCAACGCGGTAGAACGATCGCTGGAATATATATCCCAGCCGGTGCGCAACATCGTCTCGAAGTAACCCTGCCGCCGATCGGCGATGGATGGATCGAGGTAATCGCGACGTTTACTGACATCTCCCAGATACAGCCCCAGGTCCAGGGCGTGGTGGACAGCGAACGGCAAATAATAGTCGCTATAGACTTGAGCGGTCTTGAACAGGAAATCGAATTCGGCTGTTGGGTCGTTCAGGGTCCGTTCACGATTGCGAAAGTCATCATATCTGATACCCACCGTCAACTCTCGTGCCCTCTCCCCCAAGTCCAGGATCCAATACGCATTAACCGAACGATAACGTATATCCTGAATCCTCAGCGTATCGGTATCCTCCCTGCTCTGCCGGGTGTCAAAGCCACGTAGCGTGATGCCCACGGTTTGTACCGCCTTCAACCTATAGTCTAATGAACAATGGATATTTCTGTTGCGATAGGAGAACACCGACACCTGGTCATCGAGTACAAATTCCTGGGGCTTGTTGTCGTACCAGGAAAAGCGCAGCTTGTAGCGCTCATTGACGTGGTAGGCCGCCGTCACCGCGATCTGGTTAGGCGAACGTCTAAAATATGATGCATCAAAAGCATTCTTGGTCTTGAAGTAATAGTCCGGCCGCAGCCAAGCAATCCGTAGATAATCCCACGGTCTCATGCCCAGCGATAGCGCCAATCCTAAGTCCGCCTCGCTTTTGGCATAAGCAGGAGCACCAAGCAATGAGACCGACACCGGCCAAGCGGTGGGTTTCAGCTCCAATTCCAACAAAGGCCGTTCGGGGTTACGCGGCGAAAAAAATGCTTCGTTGGCCCAGTTCAAGCGCGCGAAAAAGCTGGGAGTAATGACACGCTTAAGACGAACATCCGCGATTAAATAGGTGCGGTTACTTTCCAGGCTGCCGCCGGCCACCCGCCAGCCGTTCTCTACTCCATACCAACGTATTTCTTGCGAGGGCCGGAACTGATCGGAGTTGATATCGAGAAAGTTCTCGGGGCGGAAATCAATATCGTACAGCGTCGTATTTCCATCCCAACCCATGGAGACCGCCCCGACCGGGGTCGGTATTAAAACCAGCATTACCAATATAATGGCAAGGCTTAGCCAGTCGCCGCACTTGCCTTGCGCGGGATCAACCAATAAACCACTCCATGTCTTTACAATAGACTACAACATACATTTCAAGGCGCTGTCGTATCCCTGATACCATACGTCATTCTGTGGCACCTCCCTCCTTAGGTCAATCCGTATGATATACGCGGCAATACCCAAGGCGAACGAGCTTCGCCTGAGCACTTGCCTAGATGGGGTGCTTGCCCTATCCGATTGAATTATCGATACTCGACACTATGATCAAGCCCGCCTACTTCAACGTCAGCATCGTCAACCTGATGGCCTCCATCCTGGCAGGCTTGAGCAATCACGCCAACCACCACCCGCCGTTGAGCACACTGGACAAGACTCATTTTATGCGTGCGCGAAATGTGGTGCTGGTGGTTATAGACGGCCTTGGATACAACTATCTTAGCGGCGTCACACGGCGCGGCTGCCTGCACGATTATTTGCAGGGTAGCTTGACGAGCGTCTTTCCTTCGACGACCGCCACGGCGATCACTACCTTCATGACCGGTCTGGCGCCACAACAGCACGGCCTCATCGGCTGGTTTACCTATTTCAGGGAATTAGCGAGCATCATGACGGTACTGCCCGCCAAACCGCGGCTTGGGTGCATCGACGCTGGCAAATCCCATATCGACGTCGCCTCTTTGTACGGCCATACTCCCTTGCCTGATTTATTGGATGTCAATTGCCATATCGTTACCCCGCGCAATATCGCCTATTCTGAATACAGCCTCGCCCACCGCGGCAAGGCCACTACCCACCCCTACGCAAACCTCAACGAATGCTTTGCAACCACTCGTGACATTATCAAAAATGGCCGGGAAAAAAAGTATATATATACCTACTGGCCGCAATTCGACGGCATGGCGCATGAAAAAGGTGTAGGCAGCAAGGAGGTCGCCGACCATTTTCAGGAGATCGACAAGGCGTTCGGCCAATTCATCGATGAAATCAAAGGCACCAACACCCTGGTCATCGCTACTGCCGATCATGGCATCATCGATTCCGGCCCCAAGCAGTGCATCGAGGTGGAACACCACCCCGATCTCCAGGACATGCTCGCCATGCCGCTGTCAGGCGAGCGCCGCATGGCCTACTGCTATGTCAAAGCCGGCCGTCATCCGGATTTTGTTCACTACCTGCACAACAACCTCAACGAACAGATCACCGTCATTCCCAGCCGGCAACTGCTGGAGCAAAATTATTATGGTCTAGGGCCGGCTCATCCGCGGCTGCACCAGCGTATAGGCGATTATGCGCTGATCATGAACGACCATTTCACGATAATGGATACTATGGCGAATGAAAGGCATTTCTATCATATCGGCACTCACGGCGGCATGAGTGAAGACGAGATGCTGGTACCGTTGATCATCGCCGAGACCTGATTTCCCGTAGAGACACATACATCGTTAGCACGGCGAAACCCGATTATTCCTCCGCTTCCAGCGCCGGATTTCTTCCCCGCCACAACAAATGCCCCCACTGGTAAACCGCCATTCCCATTAGGATCAAACCTGTTCCACTCCAGACCACGGTTGGAATGACTTCACCATTCATGACCGAACCGATGATTAAGGCCGACACCGGCGTCACCAGCGGGATCAATCCCACCCGGCTGGCTTCCACATGCTTGAGCACGTAATAGAACAGGATAAAACCCATCACCGACCCGAATAGCCCCAAATAAACGATGGACGCCAATGCCCTACTAGGGATCGTCTCCGGCAACCGTCCATCTATTAGTCCCCAGGTCAGCAGGTACAACGGCAATGCCGTCACCAGGCCGCCTGCGGCCACCGTCAACACGGGCAGCCCCGCGCCGATACGCTTGACCCATACGGTACTGAGCGAATGGAGCACCACCGCTATGAATACCGACAGCATTCCAAGCATGGCCGCATGGCCTGCATGATTACCGTTCCCGAAGATCATCACCAAGCCCGACAGGGCGCTGGCCAGGCCGATAAGGCGCACAGGGGTAAGCGATTGCTCGCCCAACCAGTAGCCGGCCATCAATCCCGTCAAGAGGGGTGTCAAACCGAAGATCACCGATACCAATCCCGACGGAATAAACTGCGCGCCCCAATAGACGCAACTCATCGCACCGTAGATACCCATACCGGCCGCCAGGTAAGTGTTCACCGCCGCCTTGTGCCAATAGAGCCGACCGCGGGTAAGCATGAGCAATAACAGACAGCCCAGCGCACCGATGGCCATACGCGTCGTTGCGGCGAACATGAAACCAAGACCTTCGCTGCTCCACTTGATCGCCAATGGTGTGGTGGACCAAATCACTATAGTGGCCAAAAAGGCCAGGGGCACGGGCACGGTATTCTCCTCTCATTTTATTCAAAGCCCATAACAAAAAAGGCCGCAGATTGATGGAATCTGCGGCCTTCGGAATTCGGGATGTAGGGTAATTTAATCTACAACTTTGCTTTCCTCGGCCGCACGCATCGGCACCACAGTGCAAACGCACCGCGGCGGATAATGGCGTGTACCGGCATGGTTACAAAGTTATTCATGGTCGTTTGAGTGTGCGTGGCGTGGCGTCGGCTGTCAAGTTATTATTATTTTCGACCAACCCCACAGACCGTCACGACCCACATGAGTCGCCACTAAAGGGGCATAGCCCGAGGCCGTCACGACCGGCAAATCAGCAATTTCAGTCAGGACAACGCCCACGTCGCCAGGCATAGTTGTCGCGGCGAAGGAGGCATAATGGGCAAGACGAGAACAAGCGCATATGCGGAGAAATTCAACAAGGTCTTCGACTACATCGACAAGCATCTGGATCAGGAACTCTCGGTGATGCGACTGAGCCGGGTCGCGAATTTCTCGAAATACCATTTTCACCGGCAGTTTCACCACTATGCGGGCATCAGCGTTGCCAAATACGTGCAATTGATGCGGCTGAAGCGCGCTTCATATCGACTCGTCTTCAGTGAACATACCCGAATCATCGATATCGCCCTCGAGGCCGGCTTCGAAAACCCCGAATCCTTTTCGCGGGCATTCAAGGTCAGTTTCGGCCAAACGCCTTCGCAATTCCGGAAGGCGCCCGCGTGGGAGCCGTGGAACGCACAATACCGAACCCCTATTAGAAAAAGGAGACAAAAGATGGAAGTTAAAATCATCGATTTTGCTGAAACACCGGTCGCTGTTCTGGAACATCGCGGCCCGCCCGAACGGATAAACGATTCTGCGCGAAGATTTATTGAATGGCGCAAGAGCAGCGGCCTCTCGCCCGTCAAGACCAGCAGGACCTTTGGGATCGCCTATGATGATCCGGAAACGACGGAACGGGATCGGTTCAAATTTGATATCTGCGGTTCGGTATCGGAACCGGTACCCGCCAATCCGCAAGGAATCGTCAACAGGCTCATTCCCGGCGGACGCTGCGCGGTGGTACGTCACTTCGGCTCCCATGACAACATCAAGGACAGCGCCTATTATCTATACAGGGAGTGGCTGGTGCATAGTGGAGAAGACCTGCGCGACTTTCCGCTGTACTTCCACTATATCAATCTGATCCCCGACACAGTGGAGCATGAATTGATTACCGATCTTTATCTGCCACTGAAATAATGGTGTCGACGCTAAATCCCTATCTGTGCGGGGTGGGAAGCGCCCTGCACAGATTGACGTTCATTATGGGCGCTTAAGAGAGAACCTGATCGGAACCGGTGACTAGCACTTACGCAACGAGGA
>CAYWIQ010000029.1:8305-13423 GCA_964458405.1 uncultured Chromatiaceae bacterium | reverse complement strand
GCGGGGCGGGGTGCGAGCGTTTGAACCGCGTGTGGTTGTTCGTGCTGGCGATCGCACTGCACAACCTCCCGGAGGGCATGGCCATCGGCGTCAGCTTCAGTCATGGTGACATGTCGGTGGGTTTGCCCCTGACCACGGCGATCGCCTTGCAGGACATCCCGGAGGGCTTGGCCGTGGCGATAGCGCTGCGCAGCGCCGGTCTGCCCGCCTTGAACGCCGTATTGATCTCCGCCGCCAGCGGGGTGCTCGAGCCGCTGGGCGCGTTGCTGGGCGTGGGGCTTACCAGCGGTCTGGCCGCTGCCTATCCCATCGGGTTGGGCCTGGCCGCGGGGGCGATGATCTTCGTGGTCTCTCACGAGGTGATTCCCGAGACCCATCGCAACGGCCATCAAACTCCGGCGACCTTGGGGCTGATGGCCGGCTTCGCCTTGATGATGATTTTGGATACCACGCTGGGTTGAATATGCAGCATGGCGAAGTTTAGACACGACGGAGGTAAACGCCATGGCAAGTGATATCGGTGTTCATGAAAAGAACCGCTAAGACATCGCAGACGCGGCATACTAATGCCCCGCCAAATATTTTGGGATGTTGCACAGCCTAGTTTGAACGCTCGATAAGCTTCACCCGGTCCTCGTAGGCCCGGCGGGCGATGGCCACGTCTTCCAGGAAGTACGCAAGTTCCTCGAGGCGCAACGCCTGCGGTCCATCGACAAGGGCCTTGTCCGGTACGGGATGGAAATCCACCAGGATCATGTTGGCGCCGGCGACCACCCCTTGGGCGGTGACGTGGCAGACATCGAGAATGCCGTCGGACGACGCGTCGCGGGTACCCACCGAGTGGGACGGATCGATGCATACCGGCATGCGGGTCATGCGTTTCACCGCGGGGACGTGGGCGAAGTCGACGAAGTTGCGATGCGGATCGCCCATGTTGGTCTTCATGCCGCGCAGGCCGAAGATCACCTTGCGGTTGCCTTCGCTGGCCAGATACTCGGCGGCGTTGAGCGACTCCTCAAGGGTGATGCCGAAACCGCGCTTGAGCAGCACCGGCATCTCGGCCTGACGGCCGACGATCTTGAGCAGCTCAAAGTTCTGGGTATTGCGGGTGCCGATCTGCAGCATCACGCCGGTAGGGTGACCGCTGGCATCCAACGCCTGCTGGATCTCTTCCAGTTGCGTCCCGGACATGATCTCCATGGCGATGACCTTGATGCCGTACTTGCCGGCCAGTTCCAACACATAAGGCAGGCACTCCTTGCCGTGGCCCTGGAATGAGTAGGGATTGGTGCGCGGCTTGTAGGCCCCCATGCGGGTGCAGTTGAGGCCGTGATCGTGCAAGGCGCGCATCATCATCTCCACGTGCTGCGGATTGTCCACCGCGCACAGGCCGGCGAAGATATTGAGGTTGTCCTGGCTGAAGGTGACGCCGTTGTATTCGAAATGGGAGGAGCGGGTGTCGCCCTTATGGCGGCCGAGGATCTTATAGGGCTCGGAAATACGCACCACCCGTTCCACACCGGGAATGGTTTGAATGTCCTCCGCCGGCAGGGCGGCGGTATTGCCGATCAGATAAAGTTCGGTAAGGGTTTGCTGCGTGCCGACCTCTTCATGGATACGGACCTGGATGTTGGGCAAATTGGAGATATGGTGGAGCAGCGACAGGTATTTATCTCCGTTCTTGTCGATGTTCGATTCCAGTATGACTATCATTTTCTTTCCTAACTGACGAATGATCCGGCACGAGGGCGTAAGTATAGCGCGAAAGCCGTGTGACGAAGAATGCCGCACGGTACCGCGAAGCGAGCGAGCGTGGCGGTAAGCTTCAGAATTTTAAGCGGACCTTAATCCGGGTCGCGGTAACGGAGGCTCAAGGCTTGATAGGCGTCGATCCGCCGGTCGCGGAGATAGGGCCAGATTCGCCGCACCGCCTCGCTGCGGGCCATGTCCAGGTCGGCGATCAGCACCGCGGCCTGTTCCTCGGCCGTCGCCACCATTTCGCCCTGGGGCCCGGCGACGAAGCTGGCGCCCCAGAAGCGGATGCCGGCGGTGTGGCCGCTGGGATCGGGTTCGAAGCCGACGCGGTTGCACGCCAACACTGGCAGGCCGTTTGCCACCGCATGGGCGCGTTGGACGGTGATCCAGGCATCGCGCTGGCGCTCCTGTTCCTGGCGGTCGTCGTCGGGATTCCAGCCGATGGCGGTGGGATAGAGCAGCATATCGGCGCCGGCCAGGGCCATGAGCCGCGCCGCCTCGGGAAACCACTGGTCCCAGCACACCAACACGCCCAGCCGGCCCACCGAGGTGGTGATGGGCTCGAAACCCAGGTCACCGGGGGTGAAATAGAATTTCTCGTAATAGCCCGGATCATCGGGGATGTGCATCTTGCGATAGCGGCCGGCGAGAGTGCCGTCCTTTTCAAACACCACCGCGGTGTTGTGATAGAGGCCGGTGGCACGTTGTTCGAACAGCGAGGCGACGATCACCACGCCGCACTCCTGCGCCACCGCGGCCAACCGGTCGCTGGTGGGGCCGGGGATGGTCTCGGCCAGGTCGAAAAAGGCAGTGTCCTCGCTCTGGCAAAAATAGGGGCTGGCGTGCAGTTCCTGCAGCAATACCAGCCGTGCGCCCTGGCGCGCCGCATCGCGGATGCCGGCGACGGTGGCCTCGAGATTGGCTTCGCGGTCGGTGGTGCAGGCGTGTTGTACCAGGCCGACGCGCACAGGGGGTTGGTTCATGGTCCGTTCTCTCTTTGCTTTAAAGCCCATTGACGTTTGGATACAGCGCAGCAACTAGGTTACAACACTCCCGCCGGCAATTGCATGGTGATGCAGTGCAGGCTGCCATTTTGGCGGATCAGCGGCATGCAGGGAATCCCGATGGTCTCGCGGTCGGGAAAACACGATTGCAGACGGTGCAACGCCTCGGCGTCGGCCGGATCGTCGTAGATCGGCGCCAACACCGCGCCATTGATTATGAGAAAGTTGGCGTAGCTGGCGGCCAGACGCCGGCCGTCGTCAGGGTCATACTTGGCTGTTGGCCAGGGCAGCGGCACCAAGCGATAGGGTTGACCTTGCGCATCGCGGCAGGCGCCCAGTTCCGCCGCCATCGCCTGCAACCCGGCGTAATGTGGGTCGGCGGGGTCATCGCAGGCCACGTAAGCGACGGTATGGGGATCGCAAAAGCGGGCGAGGGTATCGATGTGGCTGTCGGTGTCGTCACCCTCCAGGTGGCCGTGACGCAACCATAGAATATTAGTCACGCCGAAGGCGGTGCGCAGGCGCGCTTCGATGTCGGCGCGGTTGAGGCCGGGGTTGCGGGTGGGGGCCAATAGGCAGTGTTCGGTGGTGAGCAAAGTGCCATGGCCGTCGACCTCGATACTGCCGCCTTCCAACACCATGTCCACATTGGTCAGCGGCGCGTTCCCCAGCACGCCGGCGTGATGCAGCGCAGCGGTGGCGCGGTTGTCGAGTTCGGCGTCGAACTTGCCGCCCCAGCCGTTGAAGGTGAAATCCAATAACTGCGGTGCGTCGTCATCCAACACAGTGAGGGGGCCGTAGTCCCGGGTCCAGGTATCGTTGCTGTGTATGCAGTGGCAGATGACATTATTCATGATGGCCCCCGCTGCCTGCAGGCGGTTGCGAACGGCATCGCGATGGGTGTCATCCCAGCAGTTGATCAATATCTTTTCGCGTCGGCTTATATGACGGGCGATCTCGGTGTACACCGGTTCCACCTCGGGCAGCAGCGCCTGCCAGTCACTGTGGGGATGGGGCCAGGTAATCATGACACCGCTCTGCGGTGCCCATTCGGGCGGGAGGAAGGATGGGGCCACAATCACCTCGTTTCCGACGCCGCGCGGCGCCATAAAAGGCGGGCATTATCCCCGCAACCGCGTCCCCTGCGCAATTGCGTTCAGTAAGAGAAGGAGTGTTTAGGCGAGTACACTTTCACCGTCGGCCATACACACACGGTTGCGCCCAGAGGCTTTGGCCTCGTAGAGGGCGCGGTCCGCCCGTTTGAACAGGCCGTTGCCGTTTTCCTTACCCTTGAGGGTGGCGACGCCCAGGCTCACCGTGACCGGCAGAGGGCATCGCGGCGGAAGGACCTCCATCTTTTCGATGCTGCGGCGGATGCGCTCCGCCAACAACATGGAGCCGTCGCGGCCGGTATTGCTCATGATCACCACGAATTCCTCACCGCCGTAACGAAACAGCATATCGGTCTTGCGGATGGCGCTGCCCACCGCCTTGGTGAACGATTTGATGATCTCGTCACCGGCGGCGTGGCCGTAGGTGTCGTTGATAGTCTTAAATTTGTCGATGTCCATGACGATCAGCGACAAGGGCATTTCGTGGCGCCGCGCCATCTCGATCTCTCTGACCAAGACGCTGTCCATAGCGGCCCGGTTGTTGATTCCGGTCAGTGGATCTTTTTGTGCGGCGCGCACCGCGCTGAGATAGGTCAGGGCGTTACGCAGCGGGCAGACCAATCCCACCAACAGATGTTCCACCGTAGTGGTTTCCCGTTCCTGGAATTTGCGGCGACGGCTGAGGGTGATTTCACCCAGATTTTCCTCGCCGACGATCAATCGGTACGAGCACTTGTGGCGCGCGGCCTTGCCGTAGCCGATGTCGATGTCATAGAGTCCGTTGCGATAACTGAAGCTATCGTAGGGCATCACGATGCTGAGCTCATCGGCGAACAACTTGATCAGGTTGCCGATGTCCAGTGTGGTCTGCAACACGGTATTAAGCCGCAGCGCATCGCTCAGATTTTCGTTACGGGCATCGGCAAGTTCGGCGAACGGCCTCAACACCAGATTAAGGGTATTCGAGTCTTTGCGTCGTCCTGTTTCCAAGAGTTGTGGCGTGGACATTATTGTCTCCCTGTTTGCACGCGCCCAATAACATGCGATTACTGTGCCAAATTGTGGTAAATTTAATAACACATTAAATTTAATAGTAAACTTTCATGGAGAATAGTAGGGATAATGAATGTATTACGGCGGCTGGATGGGATTTAAGTCAATTTATTGACTGGATGTCGCGTCTAGGAGACTGCGGCAAGCCGACGTCATGGGCGGCCAATTCTTGCAGTAGGTTGAACGCAGCCTTG
>CAYWIQ010000029.1:0-8295 GCA_964458405.1 uncultured Chromatiaceae bacterium | reverse complement strand
TTTCGACCCAAATGGAACATTAATCAGGCAGTGATAGCTAGATTAATAATATAGTTTAGGTAGTGTAGGTGCTATGACCCTAAGATGGTGGAATTAGGAATGTCTAATATGGCGCGGGCGATCAAGCACAACGTAGTGAGGTCGGTAACGGATTTACAGGACTTGCTCAGCGGCAAGCACTCCCTGTCGTATATGCGTCTTGGCGAAGTCCTGGTGGAAGATCACCTGATCAACGCCGAACAATTGGCCGCCGCCTTGACCAAGCAGAAGATGGGCAGGAATAAGCACCTCGGCCAGATCCTGACCGAAATGGGCCTACTGTCCCATGAAGAACTCATCACCGCGCTGTCCAAGAAGTTGGGTATTCCCCGGGTGCACCTGCACGGCTTCGACCTGCCGGCGCAGATGTTATCGCGGGTACCGGCAGACCTCGCCATTCAATACAACGTCGTCCCCCTGGCGGAGATCAACGGCAAGCTGGTGGTCGCCATGGAGAATCCGCTGGATCAGGATGTCATCAGCGCCTTGCGTTTCAACACCAACTCCAACATCGACGCGGTAATCGCCGACAGCGACGACATTCGACTGCTGCTGCAAAAATTCTACAGCAGACTGGAAGAGAGCGAGGCCCTGGAAGACCTGCAGGTGGACGCGGTGAGCAGTTCACCACTGGAGAGCGCCGAATCCTTATACCTGATGGAGCAGGAGGCGCAGCGCAAACCCATCGTGCGCCTGGTCAACGCCATCCTGGTGCAGGCGGTGACCAAGAACGCCTCCGACATCAATATCCGGCCGGAAAAAGACCGGGTCAACGTCTACTATCGTATCGACGGCAGACTGCAGTATGCCCGTACCATGAGTCGTTCTCTGTTGCCGGCCATCGTCAGCCGTATCAAGATCACCGGACAAATGGATATATCCGAGCGCCGTCTGCCCCAGGACGGCCATGCCCGCATGGCGTGGGGCAATAAATCCATCGATCTGCGCATCTCGGTGGTCCCCACCGTCAAGGGTGAAAGCGTCGTCATCCGGATTTTGGACAAGGACGCCGGTTTGCGGCCCTTGGATGGCTTAGGGTTGCGTGATGTCGACTACTACCTGGTCAAGCGGCTGATCGCCCGTCCTCACGGCCTATTCCTGGTGACCGGTCCCACCGGTTCCGGCAAGTCCACCACCTTATATGCCGTCCTTGACGAGGTGAAGAAACGCAATGTGCATTTGTTGACGGTCGAAGACCCGGTGGAATACGACATGCCCGGCGTGGAGCAGGTTCAGATCTCCCTGGTCAAGGGTTACACCTTCGCCCAGGCCTTGCGCCAATTCCTGCGCCACGATCCGGACGTCATCATGGTGGGCGAGATCCGCGACAGCGAGACCGCGCAGATCGCCAACAAGGCGGCGCTTACCGGCCACTTGGTGTTCAGCACCTTGCATACCAATGATGCCGTGGGCACCATCAGCCGTCTCACCGATATGGGGGTGGAACCGTATCTGCTGAGTTCCACGCTGCTGGGGGTGATGGCGCAACGCTTGGTGAGGCTTAACTGCCCCCATTGCCTGCAGGAAGAACGGGTGGACGACATCATTCGGAAAAGGCTCAATCTGTCGCCCAACGAAAAGTTCTATCACGGTGTGGGCTGCGAATCATGCAACCAGATGGGCTATCGAGGGCGGGCGACGGTGTGCGAATTGCTGGCGGTGACGCCGGAGATCGCCCAACTGATCAACGATGGCGCCCCCATACAGAAGCTGCAAGAGGTGGCCATGGCGCAAGGCATGACCCGGCTGGGGGACAATGCCTTGGACCTTGCGCGGGAAAAGAAGACCTCCATCGAAGAGATCCTCGCTTTGCAGATGGAAGGCTGCTGATTAAGCTTTAAATCCCGTTTGGCGACTGACTGAGACTGCCCCATGATTGGAGGCTGATGGCTATGGCCGGGTGATTAAGGATTATTCAGCTCAAATTCACTTAACCATATGTATAGGGAATCATCGATAGGCAAGCATTTTGTATAAACGGCCTGCTGTTCCCTATGGAGAAACATTGTCGATTTGCTCGTTAACGCGGCATAAAGTCGCTGATTATTTCGAGCTTATAGACCAAGTTATATAACAAAAATGAGCGCAGCATAATGACCAGTTCATTCGAGGAGTCAATTAGAAATAATGCTAATTTGCCTCCCGCACTACCACGGTTTGCGCATATTAATCGTTATTGGGATCCGCATAAGGAATGCTTTACCGCCAAAATTCTTCCCGGGCAATTTTACGTGACTCTTCAAGGCGAAATGATAGTGACTGTCCTAGGGTCTTGTGTTTCTGCTTGTGTAAGAGACTCTGTTGCAGGAATAGCAGGAATGAATCACTTTATGTTGCCTGGTATGCGGAAAGGTGCCGGAGCAGGGAAGGTTCGGCGGGATGCGTATGAGGCTGAAATTTACGGCATAAACGCAATGGAGTCGCTCATAAATGAAATTTTAAAAAATGGTGGGCGTCGAGAAAACCTTGAGGTGAAAATTACAGGCGGTGGCAGAATCCTAGACAACTTATCCGATGTAGGGACGTCAAATATAAATTTTATACGGAGTTTTTTAAAGACCGATGGTTTACGGCTGGCAGGCGAAGATGTAGGTGGGATTTATCCACGCAAAGTGTACTACAGTGCGGCAACGGGAATTGTTAATGTGAAGAAATTAATTAAACTCAAAAATAATACAATATTTAATCGAGAGCACGATTATGAAATTGAAATAGAGTCAAAACTTAGGCAGGGTAATTTGGTCATATTCGATAAGTAGAAATAAAGGGGTTAAGATTTATCATCGGTTTTATGTGGATGCATATTTAAATCGCATTGTATTGGTTGCATTGACTTGACCGATGAGCTTCCAGTCGGGCGGGCAATGTTTAGCAGGCCAAACTTTAAACGCCCGCGTAGGTGAAGGGTGACCTGGACTCTGGGCAAATTTTTCTCAATAGGCTGTTCATCGGCACCATCATTAGCAATGAGCCTACTTGCGTATAGCGATGATCTCTCGTGCGGTGCGTACTCCACTGCGCAATGCACCCTCCAATGTGGCGGGCAGTCCGGTATCGGTATAGTCACCAGCCAACCAGCAGTCTTGCAGCGGCGTGCGATTATCGGGCCTCAACGCACTGATATCTGTATGACAGGAAAAGGTGGCGCGCTTCTCGCGAATTACCAAGTGCTGTGACGGCGCGGACCACTGAGGAAAATGACCGGCGATTTGCCTGATGACATCGTCACACAACGTATCATTTTCCAGCGCCATATGATTACCCGGACCGCTGATCACCACCGCCATCCGGCCGGGAAAGCCGGATTCGCCAAGATCGAAAATCCATTGCCCCGTCCCGCCCAGCAGCCCCAACATCTCGCAACCCAGGCGCGTTTCGGTGGGATATTGCAAGTAGACTGTGCAGATTGGCTCATAGCGCAGAGCGGCCAGTTGATCAGTGATCTCCAGCAAGGTTCTATGCGGCGCCAATAACCGCAAGGCATCGCTGGGTGCAACGGCGACGATCACATGATTGGCTTCGATAACGCCGCGGCGCGTGGTTACCCCCATCAGACGTCCGCCGCGAACATCCAGCGACACAGCCCTTTCGCCTAGGTGAAGCGTACCGCCGTGCTGTTCGATGAAACGCAACGCCGGTTTGGGGAATACGGCGCCCAGATCCAGCCGAGGAAATAGCATATCGGCATCGCTGCGTTTGCCGGCAAAGGCCTCATGCAATACATGAATAAACACCTGGGCCGAAGCCTGTTGAATGGGCGTATTCAAGGCCGCCAGGCACAGCGGTTCCCACAGTGTAGTGATCAGCCGTTGCGGCTGATGCATCTCCCGTAACCACACAGCGACGCTGCGGTCACCCGCGAGCTTAAAGCCGGAGAAAAACATTCGCGTGCACAGTGCCAGGGCGCGATAACGCTCCGACCGGCTAAACCCTTTGGCTCCCAAGAAACCAGTTATCACATGTAAGGGGGCGGGGAGGGTGGGAAACGCAATGCACATCTTATCCATCTGTGGGGCGCGCATCGCCAGACGCAAAGGCTGGCGGTTTAATACCTGGTCTTCTGCAACGCCAATGACATTCAATAGACGCAGCAATTCGCTATAGGCGCCCAGCATGAGATGCTGGCCGTTGTCGAACGCCAAACCCTGAGTTTCAACCCGGCGTGCCCGCCCGCCAGGCCGTTTGGCCGCCTCCACAAGGGTGACTTGAATTTCGGCGCGACTGAGTTCTATGGCGGCGGCCAACCCCGCCCAGCCGGCTCCGATGATGATGACGTGCATAGTGATTAACTTGTCGGGACTTATAATTAGCCCTAGTCTATGAATTTACGAGTGAGTTCGGTGTAACAATATACTGAAATCGCAGAAATAATCTAACGTTAGTATACTTTTGGGGGCGTCTATCTTGTTACGACCAGTATTCATTGTAGTCAGAGCGGTCTGGGTCTTTTAGATCATGAGTTCGAACTTCTCCGGGCGTGCCATCAATAATATATCTTTGACGCAGATAAGTGCCAATGCCAGCCGAGGACATAAATCTAAGCACCAGGATTTCTCCGCCCGTGTACACGCTTATAGGCTAGTCCGGCGATCCGGTTTGGCGATTGCGATATAGTCCAGTGGTCCGGTAATGAGCGTGGGCCGCCTTGGGGGGAGGCTTCGGCCGGATGGACCACCTATGCCGCTTGAGAGAGTGGCCAAGCGGCCGATAACAATTATAGGGGTGGTGAGGGCTGCGTCACGCTGGATAATTCGAAGGAGCCCGCGCCTATATGATTATCGATACACAGGTACTTGCCGAAGACATCGGCCAATTGGTCTCCTTCCCGGAGGTCTATCTGCGACTTGAAGAGCTACTTAATGAGCCCGGCTGTGGGACACAGCAGGTCGCGCAAGTAATTAGCCAGGACCCCGGCATGTCGCTGAAGGTTCTGCGCATCGCCAACAGCCCCTTCTTCGGTCTGTCTAGAGAGGTCGATACGGTAGCCCGAGCGGTGACCGTGCTGGGCATGTCTCGAGTCCGCGAAGCCGTGCTGACTAGCGCGGCAGGTAAGGTGCTCACCGAGATTCCCAACGATCTAATCTCAATCGAAGATTTCTGGCACCACAGTATTCATTGCGGCCTGGTCGCCCGGGCGTTGGCCAGTCGGTCCGACCTCGTTACGGAGGATTTTGCCTTCATCGCCGGCCTGCTGCACGATATCGGCCAGCTGGTGCTCTTCAACCGCTATCCCGGCGAAATGCGCGTCGCCATTGACCTGATAGCCGATGGCGATAGCGAGCTGCAGATGTATAGCGCTGAACAAAAGGTCTTAGGTACCGACCACACGGCGATCGGTGCGGCACTTCTCCATGTCTGGCACTTACCGGAGCGCCTGAAGGAATGTATTGAATTCCACCACCAGCCCGAGCGGGCACTCCATTTTCCGTTAGAGGCCGCGGTAATCCATATTGCAAACAGCCTGACCCATCTCGCCCAATCTGGTTCTGAAGACCTTGCCGACGCGCCGCCTGTCGATGCCCAGATCTGGCGGACTTTGGGGCTCGAGCCGGATATCACAGCGAGCGTAATCGATGAAGCACGGGATGGCTTGGACGCCGCTAAAGCGATGCTGGGAATGGATGGTGGGAGCTGAGATAGGCCTAAAACGATGTTGTCGCTATGGGTTAAAGCGCATGGTGCTAGCCTTTGGGCAATGGAAAGGCACACAATCCAGTGCCCAGATTCATTAGCTCGGGCGCCTGAAGAGATTCGCACTCCAAAGCGACTTATTGGCAGTCATAAATATAATATGCGTGCATGGGCTGATGGTGACTTTGCGTTATTCAAGATTACCTAGCGTGATTTGATCCTTCATCCGCCAAATATAGTTTGCGCTGACTATGTCCGGTTACCCTCAGTACTGATTTTGCACACTAGCTATTATCTTGAGACTTAGAGTTGATATCATTTGCAATGACCTTGTAACTTCATGATAGTATTATAAATTAACTATTTGGTGTTGATTTTTCGCCTTACCCCGTTAGCGGACGTTCGGCTAATATGTGATACTGCTGTAGTACATAGTTCAGATATAAATAATCCAGACCGATAATTTCGAGCGCATAATCATGGTTTGAAATAGCGACTCGATAGTTCCTATATGAATGGCTCAAGATCCTCATTCCCAGTTCAGAACGGACTGAACCAAACCCATTCTTTCCAGAGGCAAGGTGAGTTGTCCCGGCTTCAGCAGCTGCTGGCGGACGATCCGGGCAATATCGGTGCGCTGCATGCCATGGGCGTGATATTAAGTCAGATAGGTCAGTACCAGGATGCATTATTCAGCTTCGACGAGGCACTCCGTCTGGATCCCAATAATGCCGCGGTATGCAACGATCGTAGCGTTGTCCTTAAGCAACTTGGGCGATTTGAAGAGGCCCTAAGCAGTTGTGATCGCGCCATCGCATTGGATCCTACGTTCACTGAAGCGTACTGCAATAGAGGTAATGCCTTAGGCAGTTTAAGACGTTTTAACGAGGCCCTGGAAAGTTATGATCAAGCGTTGACTCTCGATCCCGGCTTGGCCGATGCCCACTACAAGCGAGGCCTCGCCTTGCTGTACCTGAGACGTTACGAAGATGCTCTGAATGCCTTTGATCAGGCTATCTTGTGTAAGCCGGAATTTGCCGAAGCCTTTAACGGTAGAGGTAATGTCCTCGGACACCTGCGACGATATGAGGAGGCCTTGGCGGAATTTGATCATGCTATTCTGCTCAAAGCGGATTACGCTGATGCCTACAATAATCGGGGCGTCGTTTTCAATGAGCTACTCCGCTATAAGGAGGCCTTGACCAACTTCGAGCGGGCCATTGTACTCAATCCCCATAACGCTGAGGCCTACAGTAACCAAGGTTATGCTTTTAACCACCTGCATCGCCATACAGAGGCCTTGGCCGCCTACGACCAAGCTATTGCGCTCAAGCCCGACTTGCTCGATGCTTGCTGTAACCGCGGCACTTTATTGATTGAAAAAGGATCTCTGGACGAAGCCATGGCAAGCTTCCGCCAAGCCTTGCAAATAGATCCAGACTATATCAATGCGCGGGTCGGAGCAGCCCAGGTCTTCGAAGCAAAGGGCGATTATGAACAAGCCTATGCGTACCTCAAGCCACTTCTAAACGACGATGAGGATGATATCAGTGTTGCACTGGTCCTAGGCAAACTCTCTCGCCATGTCGGTCTTGGCGACGAAGCCATAGCCATGCTGGAGCGGCTCTTAGCGCGGAAATCCCCGCCGCTCAACGTTCATGAGCGTCTATTAGCCAATTTCGAGCTGGGAAGACTGTTGGATGCATCGGGTGAATACGATCGCGCCTTCGCTCATTACCGGCAAGGTAATGAGCTTAAGGCGGTTACATTCTCCCCTGAGGCACATGCCCGCTATATAGATAGACTCATCAGGGAGTACAACTCGGATTTCATGGCTAGGGCGCCGCGGGCGGCCAATGCTTCACCACGCCCGATTTTCATCCTAGGGATGCCGCGCTCGGGGACCAGCCTGGTCGAGCAGATCCTTGCCAGTCATTCCCAAGTGGCCGGTGGTGGAGAATTGGAGGATGTGACTCAGATTGTTAACATGCTTCCCACTACGCTGGAGACCTCTATCCCCTATCCCGAATGTATAAGAGCGCTGACCGCCGCAAACTGTGAGCACTTAAGTCAGGCCTATCTTGATCATCTCACGGAGATATCCGCCGAGGCCTTGCGGGTGACCGATAAGATGCCCGGAAACTTCGAACACCTCGGTTTAATCGCCCTATTGTTTCCCGAGGCGCGCATCATCCATTGCATTCGCGATCCTCTTGATACTTGTTTGTCCTGTTACTTTCAGAACTTCGGCGGCATGCATCACTATGCCTATAACCTCCATCACCTGGCCGGCTATTACCGCCAATATCAACGCCTGATGCAGCATTGGAAAAAAACACTAAGGCTTCCCATAATGGAGGTAAGTTATGAGGAGCTGGTGACCAATCAGGCGAAACTCAGCCGTGACATAGTTGAATTCTGTGACTTGCCTTGGGAGGAGGGTTGCATGCACTTTTATGAAACCACGCGCGCGGTCGCCACCTGCAGCTATGATCAAGTTCGCCAGCCGATCTACCATCGCTCAGTTAGCCGCTGGCGCAACTATCAGCAGTTTCTCGAGCCCCTTATACAAACTTTCGCAGATTCTTCACGGGAATCATCATAGCAAAACTGTGATCTGACTCC
>CAYWIQ010000028.1:7477-13768 GCA_964458405.1 uncultured Chromatiaceae bacterium | reverse complement strand
ATCCTGACTTTTTCACACCCACCCGCAGGCCTTCACCCGATCCGCGCCGGGCCAGAAAGCCTTTCACATATTCGATGGCGGACGGTGTAAGTGCAATTCCCATAATGGCTTACCTCAATTTCTTCCCAATACCTATCAACTAAGACCGCGGCCATTATACCCGGTTCCGGCGCCGCGCCTCACTGCCATCCTGTTAACGACATCCCCTGCAAGCGTTTGAGGACCGCATTGAGTGCGTCCACCAAGGCGTCCACATCTCTCGCGGTATTATCACGCCCGAAGCTGACGCGGACGGCGCTGCGTCCCGACTCTCCCGCCAAACCCAAGGCCACCAGGACATGGCTGGGGGCGGCGGTTCCCGCCGAGCAGGCCGAACCGCTGGAGACCGCGATGCCCGCTTGATCCAGCTGCATCAACAACGTCTCGCCCTCGATGCCCGGCACCAGGATCATGGCAGTATTGTCCAGGCGCCGCGCACGCTCCGCAACGACGGTGATCTCCGGCAAATCCTGATGGAGGCGCTGCTCGAAATAATCGCGCAACGCCCGGTTATGGGCTGTACGCGGCGCCAGCTCCGCGCCGGCCAATTCGGCAGCCGCGCCAAAGCCTACGATGCCCGCTACGTTCTCCGTCCCCCCGCGCAAGCCCCGCTCATGACCGCCGCCGTGCAGCAAAGGAAATAAGTCCATACCCGGCGCAACGATCAAGGCACCCACCCCTTTCGGTCCATAGATCTTATGGGCCGAGAGACTCATAAGGTGAACCCCGCTGCTGGAAAAATCCACAGCCAGCTTTCCCGCCGCCTGCACCGCATCGCTGTGCAGCACGACCCCGACACGGCGTGCCGCTGCGCTCAGCGATGTAATATCCTGGATGACACCGATCTCATTATTGGCGTGCATCACCGACACTAACCGGGTTTGCTCTGTCACCGCCTCAAGCAAGGCCTCCTCACTGACCAGGCCGTCCTCGTCTACGGCGATCATATCCAGCCCCCAGCCTTGCTCGGCCATGGCGCGCGCGGGTTGCAACACCGAGGCATGCTCGATCACGCTCACCGCCAGACGCTGCCCGGGGAAACGTACCATGGTACCTTTTAAAGCGAGATTATTGGCCTCTGTGCCGCCGCTGGTGAAGATGACTTGGGAAGGTTGGGCTTTGACCAAGGCCGCCACTTGCTCCCTGGCCTGCTCAAAAGCGGTGCGCACCATGCGTCCCGGGGCGTGGACGCTGGAGGGATTGGCGTAATGATCACGCAGATAGGGCGCCATGGCCGCCCAAACCCGCGGGTCAAGCGGCGTCGTGGCATTGTGATCAAGGTAGATACTCATGCCCCGGACCAGGCCGAGGGGCCCGTTCCCACCACGTTACGATAGGCTAACGGGATGCACCCTCACGATGGAATCCTGGCGGGCGGCGATTTCCTTCACCGAGTTACGCTCCACCAGTTCTCCCAGGCTGATACCACTGAGGAAATCCGAGATCTGTTTGCTGAGGTCACACCATAAATCGTGGGTCAAGCAGGCATGCCCCTCTTGGCAATTACCCTCACCGCCACAACGAGTCGCATCAATCTTTTCATCAATGGCATTAAGCACTTCGACGATAGTGATACCATCCGCTTCACGGTTCAAACGGTAACCGCCACCCGGGCCGCGCGCGCTTTTCACCAGCCCTTGGCGGCGCAAACGAGCGAAGAGTTGTTCCAAATAGGAAAGAGAAATACCTTGGCGCTGCGAGATATCAGCCAGTGGCACCGGACTGTCGGTGGCATGAATGGCCAAATCAAGCATCGCGGTGACAGCATAGCGCCCTTTGGTTGTAAGTCTCATGATGCACCCTTCCGATTGCCATATGTGATGTATGGTTTATTGTACTTGCCTTAGTTTGGGCGTCAACTACTGTTTTTTGGGATTCTCGTCGGGAGGCGTCGTTGAAGTGCTGCCAGCCTCTTGCTCTGAGCCATTGAAATCATTGGATTTTAATTCGGGCAGCGGCATATCCTTAATTTCGATATCCGCCTTTTTCAGCGCCTCGCACATCATCGCCAATTTGCTATCCAGGGCATGGATATGATCCAACATACGGTCGATGGCATTGGCCACCGGATCGGGCATGTCCTGGGTAGTGCCATAGGCATCGAAACCGATCTTCTTAGCAAAGTCCCGCCGCCGCTGGTCGTGCTCGTCCACCGCCGCCGCCTGCTTTACCACCCGTCCGGGAATCCCCACCACCGTGGCACCTTGCGGAACATCCTTGACCACCACGGCATTGGAGCCGATACGTGCCCCGGCCCCGATGACAATGGGACCGAGCACCTTGGCCCCCGCCCCCACCACCACATCATTGCCCAGAGTGGGGTGACGTTTACCCTTTTTCCAGGTAGTGCCGCCCAGAGTCACGCCGTGATACAAGGTGCAGTCATCTACAATATCAGCGGTCTCACCCACCACCACGCCCATGCCGTGGTCGATGAAGAACCGCCGACCGATCTTGGCCGCCGGATGGATCTCGATGCCGGTCACCCAACGGCCTAAGGTGGACAACCACCGCGCCAACCATTTGAGGCCGATATTCCACAGTGCGTGGCTCATGCGGTAAATGATCACGGCGTGGACCCCCGGATAGGTGGTCACCACCTCGAAAATGGTGCGCGCCGCGGGGTCGCGATCAAATACGCTGCCGATGTCTTCTCGCAACCGCTGAAACATAGTACGAATTCAATTCATCCGATTTAAACGCCGTGACTATACTAGTGGTGAAATGACGTGTTGTCACTGCGAAGACTTTTCCTTTTCAGGAAAGTGCCACGCTGCGATCCCATTTATTGAGGAGCATGTTTCCCCAACAGCCCGCGCCGCTCCACCGCCGTCAAGATACCTCTGAGGATATTGACCTCGTTGCAATCCAGCTCCACCCGATTGAATAGGCGCCGTAGCCGCCGCATCAGATGCTTGGGATTGTCGGGATTGAGGAATTCCAGTTCCAGCAACACCTGCTCGAGATGATGATAAAAGCGTTCCCGCTCCTCGGCCGAGGCCAATGGTTCATTGCGCTCAGCCGCTACCGGCGGCTCCAGGGCGGCCACACGCAGCTCGTAGCTCAGCACTTGCACCGCCGCCGCCACATTGAGGGAAGCGAAATCCGGATTGGTCGGAATGGTTACCAAAAAGTTGCAGCGATCGAGTTCCGCATTACTGAGCCCGGAGTGTTCGCGGCCGAAGACGAACGCCGCCTCCACGCCATCAACGGCCGCCATAGTTCGGGCCGCCGCCTGGCGAGGATCGAGTTGCGGCCAAGGGATACTGCGGCTGCGGGCGCTGGCGCCGAATACCAGCCCGCAACCCGCCACGGCCTCATCCAAGGAATGACAAATGCGGGCATTCGCCAATACATCATCGGCCCCCGAGGCCCGTGCCGAGGCCTCATGACTGGGATAACGCTGTGGATTGACCAGATACAGATGCGCCAATCCCATATTCTTCATGGCGCGCGCCGTCGCCCCGATATTGCCCGGATGGGTGGTCTCGACCAATACGATGCGTACGTTTTTCAACATAGTCATATCCTCTTTGCCTCATCGGCACACCATCAGCTGCCGTCGTGGCGGCGAGTTTGTTATCCTATTCGTTTTCGATGCCGCCCTCGCAACATTCGGGGCGGGCACGCAAGCCCGGACTGTGAACACCCATGCATGCATTATTAAATATCGCCGTTTCCGCCGCGCGTAAGGCCGGCAGCTTCATCAGTCGCGCCCTGGAGCGGGTTGACACCTTACAGGTGGACAGCAAAGGCTACAACGATTTCGTCAGTGAAGTAGACCGCCGCGCCGAACAGGAAATCATCCAAATCATCCACAAGGCCTATCCCCATCACGCCATCCTGGCGGAAGAAAGCGGTGAGCACGGCGACAATGATGCCGTATGGATCATTGATCCCCTGGACGGCACCACCAATTTCCTCCACGGCTTCCCGCAATTCGCGGTATCCATCGCCCTGCGGCACAACGGGCGCATGGAAGTGGGGGTGGTCTACGATCCGTTGCGCGATGAGCTGTTCACCGCCGTGCGCGGTTCCGGGGCGCAATTGAACGATCGCCGTATCCGGGTGAGCAAGGCCAAGGGCCTGGACGGTACGCTCATCGGCACGGGCTTCCCCTTCAGGGATCAAACTTACATCGACGCCTATCTCGGCATGTTCAAAGCCCTACTGCCGCGTACTGCCGGTATCCGCCGCGCCGGCTCCGCCGCCTTGGACCTGGCCTATGTGGCCGCCGGACGCCTGGACGGGTTTTGGGAGATCGGCCTCAAACCCTGGGACATGGCCGCCGGTATTCTCCTGATCCAGGAAGCGGGGGGCGTGGTCGGCGACCTACGCGGCGGTGCGGATTTCTTCACCAACGGCAACGTAGTCACCGGCAATCCCAGGGTCTTCGAGGCCTTGATCGCTGCCGTGCAACCTCACGTCACAGCGACGTTGCAGCCCAGCGGGGCCAAAACCACCGCCCGCCGTCGCCTCACCACCCGCCGCGCCGCGCCCAAGGAAGGATAATGACGGAAAACGGCCTGCCCCTCATCGTCGAACCACATGAGCTGCAGGCCTCCCTAGCCAACGACCGCTTATTGGTCGTCGATCTATCTCCATCCAACGTCTATGATCAAACCCATATTCCGGGGGCGATGTCTCTCGATTACAAAAGCATCGTCACCGCTAAGCCGCCTGTGATGGGTCTACTACCGGACTCGGCATCGCTCACAGAGCTATTCTCCGCCTTGGGACTCACCGCAACCACCCACGTTGTGGCCTACGACAGCGAGGGCGGCGGCAAGGCCTCGCGCTTGTTGTGGTCCTTGGCGGCCGCGGGACACCGGTATTTTTCATTGCTCAACGGCGGGCTCAATGCCTGGCGGCATGAAGGTCTACCCGTAGATAACCAGCCAACGGTCAGAGACGCCCAACCCTATACGGTTCACTTCAATGAAAAAGTCAGGGCAGACAAGAGCTATATTCTCGCCCACCTCCATGACCCGGATACCCGTGTTGTGGATTGCCGCAGTCCGGCGGAGTACGCCGGTCTGGAGCTACGCGCACGTCGCGGCGGCCACATCCCCGGTGCCGTCAACGTCGAGTGGACGTGCGCCCTGGACCCGGGACACCAGATGCGGATCAAAGACCGTGCCGAGTTACGGGCACTGTATGAACACGCGGGTATCAAACCCGACAAACAAGTCATCGTCTATTGCCAAACCCATCATCGCTCGGCGTTGACCTATATTGTATTAAAGAGCTTGGGCTATGAAGTCCGGGGCTATCCCGGTTCGTGGTCGGAATGGGGCAACGATACGGAAACCCCGGTGGAACAATAAGCTGACGCAGTGGTCTTCCTAGATAACGTCAAATTCGCGCACTAACGTTATCCTGTTATTGACCAGAGTCCATGAAGAAAGCTTCCGCACCCTTTCACACTCCGCCTTCCACGTCACAACATCTGCTGCAACAAATCTCCGTCCTGCTCATGCAGGGAGAGGCACGACAGGCGATGACTATCGCCGAACAAGGCTTTGTAAGATTTCCAGACAACGATGCGTTATACAACCTGGCCGGAGTGTGCGCCGTCACACTCGGTGCCGATGACCGTGCCGAACACTTCTGGCGCAGAGCGATCACCATCAATCCCGACGCTGTGCAATGCCATTTCAATCTGGCGCGGCTGCAGGCCAGCCGCGGTCTGGATGCGGAGGCCGAGCAGTTTTACCGCGAAGCCATTGCCCTCGATGACGCCAACGTCGACGCACATATCAACCTCGGTGTGCTATTGGCGCGCAACCGACGCTACGGCGAGGCCGAACGCTGTTACCGTCAGGCACTCTCACGCCAGCCTGACAACGTGATGGCCCATGCCAACCTCGGCGTGTTATTGGCGCAATGCGGGCGCGGTGATGAAGCCGAGCAGTGTTATCGCCGCGCCATCGCCCTGAACGCCAGCGACGCAACGGTCCATTCCAATCTGGGTGTGTTGCTGGCGGACCGCAAGCAGGCTGCACAGGCCGAACAGTGCTTTCGTCGCGCCATAGAACTTGAGCCGGAAAACGCCGCGGCCTTTTCCAATCTCGGCCTCTTGCTGACCCGCGGGGAGCGCTACGACGAAGCCGCGCAGTGTTTTCGCATCGCCCTTGCCCTGGCACCGGATAACGCTCGGACGCATACCAACTTCGGCCTGCTGCTGGAGGCCCTCAACCGCGAGGATGAGGCGGAGCAACACCATCGCAAGGCCATGGCGCTGGCCGGCGA
>CAYWIQ010000028.1:0-7467 GCA_964458405.1 uncultured Chromatiaceae bacterium | reverse complement strand
CTGGCCCCACACACAGCCGAGATCCTCGCCAACCTGGGGAATCTATTGACCCAACGCCGCAACGCAGATGAGGCCGAAAGCTGCTACCGCCAGGCGCTGGCCCTGGAACCGCGTTCCGCGGTTAACCATTGCAGCTTGGGGGTGCTGTTGAACAATCTTGGGCGTGACGACGAGGCCGAACAATGCTTTCGCCAGGCCATCACACTGGATGATCAATATACCTTGGCGCACCTCAGCCTCGCCTTCCTACTGCTCCGCCAGGGCCGGTTCAGAGAAGGGTGGCGCCTCCACGAAAACCGCTACGCCCCCTCACTGCCGGATTTCGACAAACTGGCTTACCGGCTTGACATGCCCTTTCCCCAATGGCGCGGCGAATCCCTGGACGGCAAATCCCTGCTGGTGTGGTCGGAGCAGGGGCTGGGCGACGAAATCCAATTCTGCCGCTACATACCGCACCTCAAGCGGCAAGGCGCAGCACACATCACCCTGGTATGCAAGCCACCGCTCAAGGCGCTGATGACGACCTTGGCGGGCGTCGACACCGTGATCGGCGCCGATGCGCTCCCAGCCGTACTGCCCGACCACGATTATTGGAGCTTCCCCCTCAGCTTGCCGCTGCACTGCCAAACCGATTTGACTAACATACCGTCCACACTCCCCTACTTGCACGCCGCTCCCCAGCGCGGCAACCGCTGGGCGGTGCGCCTACCCGATGACGGACTGCGTGTCGGGCTGGTCTGGAAAGGCAATCGTCTTCACCACAACGACGGCTACCGCTCACTGCCGGACCTGTCCATTCTGGGGCCATTGTGGTCGGTACCCGATGTACGGTTCATCAGCTTGCAAAAGGGCCAGGGAGTAGAGCAAGCCAGAAACCCGCCCGCAGGCCAACCGCTGCTACACTTGGGTGATGAGATCCAAGACTTCACCGACACCGCGGCCATCGTCGCTCAACTGGATCTCGTCATCTGCGTGGATACCGCCGTCGCCCATCTGGCCGGCGCCCTGGGAAGACCCTGCTGGGTCATGCTACCCGCCTACCGAACCGATTGGCGCTGGCTGAAGGATCGCCAGGACTCTCCCTGGTATCCCGGAACCCTCCGCCTATTTCGTCAATCCGGCGACGAAGATTGGGCGCACGTCATCCAGGAAATCAAGCAAACTCTATTGTCGATAGCGACCCAGCGCCAATCCCTCACCTGATCCCGTGTGTGGCGAGCGGCGTAGCGATGGGCGATAATGCCCTGCAAATAATCCATGCGCCCTGCTCACTGCACGGCAAAAATAGATCAAAACCGAACCCTCTGACGCCATGAACGACATTTGCGGAAATGTAGAGAAACACACCCCCATGATGCAGCAATTTCTTCGCATCAAGGCGCAACACCCCGATCTATTACTGTTTTATCGCATGGGGGATTTCTACGAGCTGTTCTACGACGATGCGCGCCGTGCCGCCGCCCTGTTGGACATCACCCTCACCGCCCGCGGCCAATCCGCCGGTGAACCTATCCCCATGGCGGGCGTGCCCTACCATGCCGTGGACAGCTATCTGGCCAAACTGGTCAAGGCCGGCGAATCGGTTGCCATCTGCGAACAGATCGGCGACCCGGCCAAGAGCAGGGGCCCGGTGGAACGCCAGGTAGTACGGGTCGTCACCCCCGGCACCCTCACCGAAGAGTCCCTGCTCGACGAGCGCCGCGACAACCTCCTCGCCGCCTTACATCATGCCGACAATAAATACGGCCTGGCATGGCTGGACCTCAGTAGCGGCCGCCTGGCCGTCACCGAACTCAACGACCGCGCCGCGGTAAGCGATGAATTGGCGAGACTGCAACCCGCCGAACTGTTGGTCAGCGAGGCCTTGAGCGATGCACTGCTGCTCGCCGAGCGTAGCGGCGTGCGCCGTCAATCGCCCTGGCATTTCGAAACCGACAGCGCCACCCGCCTGCTCATCGGCCAGTTGGGCACCCGCGATCTCAACGGCTTCGGCTGCGAGGGTTTGGATGCCGCCATCGGCGCCGCCGGCTGCCTACTGCAATACGCCCGCGATACCCAGCGCGCCGCGCTGCCCCATATCCACGCCCTGCACGTGGAACGCCGTAACGATGCAGTCCTGCTCGACGCCGCCACCCGTCGCAACCTGGAACTGGAGTTCACCCTGGGCGGCGCCACCGACAATACCCTGCTGTCTTGCATCGATCGCACCGCCACCCCTATGGGCGGCCGTTTGCTGTGCCGCTGGCTGAACCGACCGCTGCGCGATCAGGACGCCCTGCGCCGACGCTACCATTGTGTGGCGACGCTGATAGAGGATCATCTGTACGAGACGCTCCATTCATTACTGCGCCGCATCGGCGACATGGAACGCATCCTGACTCGGGTGGCGCTGAAATCCGCACGCCCCCGCGATCTGACTCGGCTCCAAGACGCTCTGGCCGCTCTACCCGAATTGCAACTAGCGCTCAACGCCGTCGAGTCACCGCGCTTGACCGAGTTGCGCGCCGCCATCGCCGAATTCCCCATCATCGACGCGTTGCTGCGGGGCGCCATTATCGATAACCCCCCCATGACGGTCCGCGACGGCGGCGTCATCGCTACGGGTTATGACCCGGAACTGGACGAGCTGCGCGACCTCAGCGAAAACGCCGGTCAATTTCTCGTCGATCTGGAGGCGCGGGAACGGGCCCGCACCGGCCTCGCCAATCTCAAGGTCAACTACAACCGTGTCCACGGCTTTTACATCGAACTCAGCCGCAGCCAGGCCGACAAGGCCCCGGACGATTATATCCGCCGCCAAACATTGAAGGGTGCGGAGCGCTTTATCACCCCCGAACTCAAACGCCATGAGGAAAAGGTACTCAGCGCCCGCGAACGCGCCCTGGCCCGGGAAAAGGCCCTCTACGACGAGCTGTTAGAAAAACTGCTGCCCGAGTTGCCGTCACTGCAGACCTGCGCCGCCGCCCTGGCCGAATTGGACGTGGTGAACAATCTCGCCGAACGGGCGGTCAGCTTGAATCTCAGCCAACCGGAACTGCAGGAACGCCGCGGCCTGCACATCATTGCCGGGCGTCACCCGGTGGTGGAACAGACCCTGGAGTCGCCCTTCGTCCCCAACGACGTGGAGATGCACGACGAACGGCGCATGCTGATCATCACCGGCCCCAACATGGGCGGCAAATCCACCTTCATGCGCCAGACCGCGCTCATCGCCCTGCTGGCCCACATCGGCAGCTTCGTTCCCGCCCAACGCGCCGTCATCGGCCCCATCGACCGCATCTTCACCCGCATCGGCGCTTCCGACGATCTCGCCGCCGGCCGCTCCACCTTCATGGTGGAGATGACCGAGACCGCCAATATCCTCCACAACGCCACCCCCAACAGCCTGGTGATCATGGATGAGATCGGCCGCGGCACCAGCACCTTCGACGGCCTGTCCCTGGCCTGGGCCTGCGCCGAACACCTGGTGCGCGAGGTACAGGCCTTTACCCTGTTCGCCACCCATTACTTCGAACTCACCACCCTGCCCGAGACCCTGACGGGCACCGCCAACGTCCATCTCGACGCCGTGGAACACGGCGACGGCATCGTTTTTCTGCATGCGGTGAAAGAAGGACCAGCCAATCAAAGCTACGGTCTGCAGGTGGCGGCCCTGGCCGGCGTGCCGCGCCCGGTGATCGACCAGGCAAAACAGCGTCTTGCCCTGTTGGAGCAAGAGGCCTCGCAATGGACACCGCCACCGCAGCATCAAATGAATCTATTCTCAACCGCGACGACCCACCCCGTGCTGGAGGCGCTGACGGCCGTCGCCGTCGACGATCTAACGCCGCGCCTGGCCTTGGAAACCGTATACCGTCTCAAGGATTTGCTGGAACGCTCCGCCGACCACTGACATAAAAATCGGGTAAAATCTCGCAACCCAAGCCAAGAGCGATTAACATATGAGGCCATTCAACACCTGATATTCATCCAACGTGACGTAATGCGGGAATTGCCCAGGGGGAACCCGGCGGGCGTTGGCGCATCAGGCCCGGAAATTCATAATAACGTAGGTGGAGAAAACCATGACCTTTGTGGTTGGCGACAATTGCATCAAGTGTAAATATACGGATTGCGTGGAGGTATGCCCGGTGGACTGCTTCCACGAAGGACCCAATTTTCTGGTCATCGACCCGGACGAGTGCATAGACTGCACCCTGTGCGAACCGGAATGCCCGGCCGAGGCCATCTTCGCCGAGGATGACGTCCCCGAGGACCAACTGGATTTCATCGCCCTCAACGCCGAGCTCGCCAGGGAGTGGCCGGTCATTACCGAGATGAAAGACGCGCCGGCGGATGCCGACGAATGGAACGGCAAGAAGGGCAAAATCGATCACCTTGAACGCTGAGGGCCCGTCCCGCGCACACTCTTCCCCATCGGCACGGATCCTGGTGCCTTATCACCAGGATCCCCTCAAGGCCCTCGCCAATCTTATTCTGAATCGCCACCGGGATAATCTTCCCGACCTCAGTTCCTGCGTGGTTCTGCTGTCGTCACCCTTGGACGCGCCCACCCTGCGGCGCCACCTGCTCGACGCCGCCCATGCGCTAGGTCATGAGGCACTGTTGGGCCCTGCTATTCTGAGTCTCCAGCAATGGCTAAACGATGTGGCCCCGCCACCGGTTGCTCCGCTTTCGCCGCTGGCTCAGGAATTGATTCTGGTGGAGACCTTGAACCGTCACCGGCGGTTATATCGGAACAGCGATCCCTGGTTGCTTGCCGCCAACCTGCTCGAATTGTTCGAGCAACTCACCCTGCGTCGGATAACGCTTCCCGCACAGCTCAATGAATTCATCGCTCAACTGAGCAAGGCCTATCAATTGGGCGAACACAATCCCGAAGCGTTGAGCATGGAGGCAAACCTGGTCCATACCCTATGGCATGCCTGGCACCGTCAATTGCAAGCCGAGGATAGACTGGATCCGCAAACCGCCTATATCACCCAACTGGAATGCAGTTTAGCGGCCCTTGCCCCGCAGCTGAATATCTACCTTATCGACGGCCCGGAGCCCTCACCGGCCGAACAACATTGGATCGACTTGTTGACCGGGCGCGGCCAGTTGACCCGGATCGAGGTCGGTGACAACGGCCCCTCGCCCCTCACCGACCCATACTCACATTTTCTCGATGAAGTGTTTGCCAGTCTGCGTGGTGAAGCGATCCATGTTCCATTTCAGGAGCGGGCCCGATACTTTGCCTCGCACTATGTCAAGAGCCCGGCTGAGGGACATTTGTCTGTGTATTCTGCATCCTCCGCCGAGGCCGAGGCCCGCGCCATCGATATCCAGGTAAGGCGCTGGCTACTCGCAGGCAAACAAAGCATCGCCATCGTCAGCGATGATCGCCGCTTGGCGCGCCGTATCCGTGCCTTGCTGGAACGGGCCGACGTGAACCTGCATGACGCCGCCGGTTGGGCCCTGTCCACCACGGCGGCGGCGGCCGCCTTGGAACGCTGGCTGGAATGTCTGGAGGAAGACTTCGCCTACCAACCCCTCACCGACCTGCTGAAATCGCCGTTTCTATTCCCGCACCTTGATCACGACCAACGATTGCAGGCGGTCTACCGTTTCGAACAAGATCTGGTGTTGCACGAAAACATTCCGCGCAACCTACAACGCTACCGCACCCACCTTGCCTACCGTCGTTCACGTTGGCCGCAAGCGGCGGGCGAGACGGTGCAAAATCTGTTGGAGGCTGTCGAAACGGCGGCGAAACCCTTAAGGCAGCTAGGAACCGGAAGTAAACCACGGTCGCCTTACACCTGGTTGGATGCACTGGAAGACAGCCTGCAACGACTCGGTATGTTGGAAAGCTTTGCCGCCGACGCGGCGGGGACGCGCATCCTGCAAGAACTCCGAGGAATGCGCCAAGCGCTTAACGGGCGACAGTTGAAGCTGAAGTGGGCCGAGTTCCGTACCTGGCTGGGACGCACCTTGGAACGCTATAACTTCCAACCGCCCGCCAATATCGCTGTGGTTCAATTGATGAGCCTTGAACAAAGCGCCCTAGGGCATTACGACGCCATCCTGATCGCCGGCGCCACCGCCCAACACCTCCCCGGCACAGGACAAGTTTCGCCTTTTTTCAATGAAGGCGTGCGACGGGAACTGGGATTGCCGGGATTAGTGGAACGCATCGCCGCACGGTTTCGTTGCTTCCGGCGTCTGCTGCAAGCCGCCCCTCACGTCTTCATCACCGCCCGTCACGAAGAAAACGGTGAACCGGTTCTGGCCAGCCCCTGGCTGGAGGCCTTGCAATCGTTTCACCGCTTCGCCTATGACCGGTCTTTGCACGACGACGATCTCGGAATACTGGTCGATGATCCACGCGCGCACGTCACCCGCTGTGACAGCGCTGCGCTGCCGGCGCCCAAATTCATGCCGGCCCCGACTATAAGCCGGACCCTGTTGCCGGACAAGATCTCGGCCCATGCCTACCAACAACTAGTCGATTGTCCATATCAATTTTTTGCCGCGCGCTGCCTGCAACTCAGCGCGCCGGAGCAAGTGCGGGAGGCCTTGGAAAAGTCCGATTACGGCCAACGCATTCATCTGGCGTTGCAGGCCTTCCACGACGACGTCAAAGGTTACCCGGGGCCATTCGACCAAGTCGTCACCAGCGCCAACCGCGAAAAAGCGATTCACTGCTTGCAAGATATTTCCCGCGCAGTCTTCGCCAAGGACTTGGAAGACAATTTCATGCACCGCGGCTGGCTGCAACGCTGGTGGCAGCTCATCCCGCAGTATATCGATTGGCAAATCAAGCGCGGTGAACATTGGCGCGTTGCCACAACGGAAACCGCCGTCGAAAAATCCTACCGCGGCATGCTGCTCAACGGACGCATCGACCGCTTCGATGAAGGCGCCGACGGCGCCGGTATCGTGGATTACAAAACGGGAAAGACGCCCCGCCCGGAGTCGGTCATCCGCGGTGAGGAAGTTCAGTTGCCTTTTTACGCTCTCCTCGCCGACCGGGCCATCCATCAAGCGGAATATTTAAGCCTGGACGGCAACCGTTTCGGCACCCAGGCCCTGCTGCAAGGCGAAGAGTTACGCGAGCTGACCGAACAAAACGGAGAACGCCTCTCAACCATTCTGAACGAGCTGGCAGACGGCGCCGCTTCACCCGCTTGGGGCGACGAACAAACATGCAGTCATTGCGCCATGACGGGCGTCTGCCGACTTTCAACCTGGACATTGCCGACCACCGCGAAAAATACCTGAACTAACACTTAGAGTGCGTGGTCATACGAGCAACAATGTTGCGACCCAAGTCCACGCAATCGCCGCAATCCGGCATCCTTCGCGCAACAACATTAACCATGCGTTAACTGTTTAAATTATTCGTTTTTCATCGCAAGGAAGGACTCGAACATGCTTCGTGATATCCGTGACTGCAGCACCCAGTTCGTCCTCTTCGGCGCCAGC
>CAYWIQ010000027.1:0-13774 GCA_964458405.1 uncultured Chromatiaceae bacterium | reverse complement strand
AGTTGTTCCATGTCGGCTTTGTTCAATACCTCCGTCTTGATGGCCTTGAAGCGTTTAGCCAGTTCCTGGGCCTGGTCGGCCAGATAGCCTGGCGTGCAGATATTGGCCGGTAGGTTGCCGAGGTCCTTGGCCAGTTTGACGCCGTTGGCGACGGCCATCCCCATGTGTACCGCTTCCTCGCCGCTGGTCAATTCGCGGCGACGCGGCACGCTCAGTACCAGTTTGCGCAAGGGGCGGCGTGCGGTGTCCTTTTTGCTTTTCAATTGGTCGAAACGATAGAGCGCGTCGGTGACCGCTTCCACCGTATGGCGCACCTTCCAAGCGACATCGCGGCCCTTGATGGTGAGTTCGGTCAGATAGCATACCGCCTCCATGGCGCCGATGTCGTTTAGGGTGGTGGCCGCCTTGGTGATGATCTTGAGATACTGGCTGTCGCCCAGTTCCCGTTCCCGGCCGCAACCGATCAGCAGGACCCTGTCGCAAAGGGTATTGGGAACGTTGTGCAGGAGCAAGGTTTGCCCGAGTTTTCCCTCCAGGTCGCCGCGGCGGATCAGATTGGAGATGTAGCCGCCGGTGATTTCATCTAATTTTTCAGCCACCGGTGATAAGCGCCGCGGTTCGAAGACGCCGAGCACAACACAGGCCGTACGTTGTTTCTCGGGATTCCCACTTTTTACCGTAAATTCCATAATGACTCCTCAGCAACGCCTGGGTGATTATGTAACAAGAAGATTAATCAACAATTCATTGTTTTTCTATGATATAAATTCCTACGGCTCCATCTTCACCATCACCGTGGATTAATCAATCTGGAGGGCGACGGTGGACATAAATACGCGTTTATCACAGTTTACCGGATTAATATCGGTTTTCCATCCGAAATTGCCACTTTTGTCCGGCGAAGGTCACCCTTGTTGATAATTAGTCGTTATATTTTGCGGGAAATTCTCCTGGCGCTGTTCGCCGTGAGTGGGGTGTTGTACGTCATCTATGTGAGCAATCGTCTCATCCGCTTTTTCAGCGACAGTGAGGCGGGAGGGTTGCCGGCTACGGTCATTCCCCAGCTCTTGGCGCTGAAGTCCGTGAGCAATCTGATGATGTTGCTGCCGCTGGCCTTTTTTATCGCGGTGCTGATCACCCTGGGCCGTGTTTATAAGGACAATGAGATGATGGCGCTGGCGGCATGCGGCGTGGGGGTGGGGCGGTTGCAGCGCTCCATTTTATGGTTGGCGTTTGGCTTCGCGGGCGTGGTTGCCGCACTTTCCCTTTACGCGGGGCCCTTGGCCGAGGAATTCAGTTATCGCATCCAGGATCAGGTCAAGGCCAACATGGACGTGACCCGGGTGGCCGCAGGTCGTTTTCGGGAATTGCACGATGGTCAGATGATTTTTTATGTGGAAAGCATGAGTGACGATCGGCGAACCCTGCAGAATGTGTTCGTGAAAACGCAGCGTAACGGTATCTTGAATGTAGTGACGGCGGCGCGCGGGCACCAACAGGTCGATCCCCAAAGCGGTGATACCTATTTGATCCTCGAGAACGGTTACCGCTATGAAGGCCAACCCGGGGATTCCCAGTTCAAAATAATTCACTTTGCCGAACACGGCATTCTGCTTGAGGAACAACAGGTGGCGCCGACGGCGCGCAAGGTGGTCGCCAGCCCTACACCGGTGCTGTGGGCCAGCAACGGCAACTATGAAAAGGCAGAGTTGCAATGGCGCATCGCCATGCCATTGGCGACCTTGCTCTTGGCGGCGCTGGCGGTGCCGTTGAGCCGTTCAGGACCGCGCCAGGGGCGCTTTGCCAAATTGTTCATCGCCGTGGTCATCTATGCCGTATATATGAATTTTCTCGCCGTGGCGCGTTCGTGGATGGAGCACGGCGTCATTAGCGCCGATCTGGGGTTGTGGTGGGTGCATGGTGCCTTAGTGGCGGTGATATTGATCTTGATGGCCCGCCAAACCGGGTTGCCGTGGTTGATGTTGCGTCTCTCCGGCAAGGCGCCGTCGTTATGAAGCTGTTGGATCGCTATATCGGAATGACTGTGGCCGGCAGCACCCTAGTGGTCATGTTTGTACTGTTGGTGTTGTTCTCGTTCGGCTCGTTCGTTGCGGATTTGGACGCGGTGGGTAAAGGTGATTACACATTGACGCTCGCCGCCGAATATGTGTTGTTGACCATGCCGCGGACGGCCTACGAGTTGTTCCCGGTGATCGCATTGCTGGGGAGCGTTATCGGTCTGGGGGTCTTGGCCAGCAATAATGAATTACTGGTGATGCGTGCCGCGGGGGTGTCCGTTGCCAGGATTAGCTGGTCAGTGATGAAGGTAGGTCTGTTGTGGACCATCGTGGCGGTGATTCTAGGAGAGTTCGTCGCCCCCCATACCGATCGCATCGCGCAGACCATGCACAATTCCGCGCTTGTCGATCGTTTTGCCATGACCAGTCGCAATGGATTGTGGGCGCGCGATAGTCACGACTTCATCCATATCCGGGATGTGCTGGACAACGGGTTGCTGGGGGGGATCACTATCTATCAATTCGATGATAAGCAGCGCCTGCTGGACGTGACGCAGGCACGCACCGGCCAATATAAGGCAGGCAAATGGGAATTACATCAGGTGAAACGTAGCCACGTCGCTCCCACCGGCGTCAGTACACAACAGTTGAGTACATTGGAATGGCAGTCGTTGTTGACGCCGGATATGATCGATGTGGTGGTAGTCAAACCTGATAGCCTTTCATTTAAGGGGCTGCTTGATTATATCAACTATTTGCGTGATAACGGCCTGGATGCCGAGCATTATCAATTGGCCTTCTGGAAGAAGATCGTGTTGCCGCTGACCACCGCGGTGATGGTGTTTTTGTCCATACCTTTTATTTTCGGGCCGGTGCGTTCGGTGGGGATAGGGCTACGGATCTTTGTCGGCACCCTGGTGGGGATAGGTTTCTATCTGCTGGGTCAGTTATTCGGGTTTGCCGGGTTGCTATACAAATTTCCAACATCGCTCAGTGCAGCCTTGCCGACCGTGCTGTTTTTTATTCTCGCTGTGTTATTGGTTAGACGGGTGCGGTAACGATCGAGTACACGCGCTATCGGGCGCTCAATTTTGTTGCCCTATCTTGACAGGGGTGGTGCTGTTGGCCACCGTGCCGTCACCCAATTGGCCATCATAATTTCCGCCCCAACTCCATACCGTGCCGTCATGCGCCAGGGCCATGGAATGCAGCTTGCCTGCGGCGATGGCCGCGATGTTGGAGAGCTTCTCCACCTTGATCGGTGTATTGCGGTTGACGGTGGTGCCGTCACCTAGTTGACCGCTGCTGTTTTCCCCCCATGCCCAGACCTGGCCATCTGTGTCCAGCGCCAAAGAATGATTATCTCCCGCGGCGACGGCGGTTATGTCCGTGAGCCCTGTCACCTCAACGGGGACGGCGCTGTCGGCGTTGTTGCCGGTACCAAGTTGACCGCTGCCGTTGGCGCCCCAGCTCCAGACAGTGCCATTGCCGGTTACCGCCAGGCTGTGGTTGCCGCCACTGGCGATAGCGACGATATCATGCAGGCTGCCGATCGCCACCGGTTGACTGCTGTCTAGGGTACTGCCGTCACCCAACTGACCGCTTTGGCCCGCGCCCCATGCCCAGGCGTTGCCATTGCTGACCATCAAGGAATGGCTGCTGGCGGCTAGGCTGTTGCCCGGGGTAGTGGTAGGAATGCCGGTGGTGCCGTCCGGAGGATAGAAGTTGACGCTGTATTGTTTGAATCCGCCTTGGGTGGTGATCGTTACCCGGTACTCTACCCCGGCGGTCAAGGTCGTTTCGGTGGTGCTGATAGTTTGAAGATTAGGGTCGGTAATATCCTGGCCATGGGTGATGGGTGAGGCGATGATATCGGTGGCGCCAATGCTGTTGACGCCCCACACGGGGTTGAGCGGATCATCGACCCGTACAACGAACAGTTGCGAGATATTGCCCACCTGCCATGAATACGTGGGTTTCGTGCCGGTACCGACCTGGATGTAATTGGTGGGTGCGCCGCTCGCTTCAGCAGGGATGAGTTCGTCGCCGTTGCTCAATCCCAGGCAGCCGCTCAGCACCATCGGTATACAAAGGTAGACCAATAGGGCAATGAAAAATGAGCTAGCCTGACGCTGCTTGTCGTTCATCATCGAGATTCTATATCATCGGCGCGGATTGCTGTGGCCGGGCCGTAGTAGATGTAAAAATTGGGATAGGCCCATTGCTTGTATAAAACATGTTACCACACGTCCACCGCAGCGGAATGATCGGTGATCGTCGGCCTTCCCAGGGAAAGGCCCGCGTAACAATCATTGCGCGACCTCCATTTAGGTATTGTTGGTATGTGCGCGCCACCTTAAGATGGGCGTAAGTCGGTGGCACGGTGAAAAGGATTCCCGAGAAAGTGCTGATGGTGGTCTCAAAGCGGCGTTGCGTGGGTTGAGGGGAAAGGGGGCTATGGAGATAGTGAAAGCAATGGTGCGCTGGATATTGATCCGGCTGTATCGCGTCGAGATTAACGGGCTTGAGCATTATCGTCGGGCCGGCGAGCGGGTTTTGATCGTTGCCAATCACACCTCCTATCTCGACAGTGTGTTGTTATACGCCTTTTTGCCCGACAAGCTGACCTTTGTGGTCAATACCTATATCGCAAAGGCATGGTGGGTGCGTATCGGTCTGGTCTTCGTCAACTTTCTAGCTGTTGATTCCACCAACCCATTATCGGCGAAGGGCCTGATACGCCACCTGCGACGCGCTAACAAGGCCGTCATCTTCCCCGAGGGACGTATTACCGTTACCGGCTCGTTGATGAAGGTGTATCAGGGTCCCGGTCTGGTAGCGGACCGCTCCGGTGCGGCGTTGTTGCCACTACGCATTGATGGTGCACAGTATTCTCCGTTTTCCCGTCTGCGTGGCGGGGAGCGCCTACGCTGGTTTCCGCGAATTACCCTGACCATATTGCCGCCACGCCACCTGGTGTTATCCGACCGGTTAAAGGGCCGGACCCGCCGCAATGCGGCGGGAGAGATATTGGCTGATCTTATGACCGAGATGATGTTCGCCACCAGCAATTATCGACGTACCGTCTTCCAAGCCTTGATCGACGCGCGGCGAACCCATGGCGGTGGACGACTGATAGTCGAGGATATCGAGCGTAAGCCTATGAGCTACAGTCAGGTGATTACGCGCGCCTATATTTTGGGTCGACACATCACCCAAGGAACGCGGCGGGGAGAGTATGTCGGTATCTTTTTACCTACCTCCGTGAGTACGGTGGTGTCACTGATGGCGCTATATGCCTACGGGCGCGTGCCGGCGATACTCAATTTCTCTACAGGACTGCGCGGCATACAGGCGGCAATTGCCGCTGCGGAAATGCAAACCGTATTAACCTCGCGGAGATTCGTTGCGGCAGCGAAAATGACTAATCTCATGGCACGTTTGGAGGGCAGGCTGCGCATTGTCTATCTGGAAGACACTCGTGATAACGTGACCTGGTTGGACAAGATTCGCGGTAAAGGCATGAGCATTGTGCCGCAACATGCCTTCAAGCGTTGCGGCGGTCACGTGGCTCCCGATGATGCCGCTGTTGTATTGTTTACTTCCGGCACCGAGGGTGTGCCCAAAGGGGTGGTGCTGTCCCATTCCAACTTGCTCGCCAATCGCGCGCAAGTTGCGGCACGGTTCGCCTTTACCACTCAGGACGTAGTGCTCAACGTCATGCCGTTGTTTCATTCCTTCGGGCTGACCATGGGTACTTTGTTGCCGTTGTTATCGGGTCTCCGCACCTTCTTTTATCCCAGCCCGTTGCATTACCGTATTATTCCCGAGATTGCCTACGATATTAATGCCACCATTATCTTCGGGACCAACACCTTTCTCGCGGCCTACGCCCGTTTCGCCCATCCCTACGATTTCTACAGTGTCCGTTATGTCTTCGCCGGCGCCGAAAAATTGCGGGAGGAAACCCGGCGGCTATGGGCGGATAAATTCGGTTTGCGTATCTTCGAAGGTTACGGTGTTACCGAGACCGCGCCGGCGCTGGCGGCCAATACCCCAATGGAGTACCGGGCCGGCAGTGTCGGTCGCTTGCTTCCCGGGGTGGAATGGCGTTTAGAGGCCGTGCCCGGTGCCAAGCGCGGCGGGCGTTTACTGGTGCGCGGGCCCAACGTGATGATGGGGTATCTGTTGGCGAAGCAACCCGGCAGGCTGCTTCCCCCCGCGAGCACGGACGGCGAGGGCTGGTTTGATACCGGTGACATCGTTGACATCGACGATGACGGATTCGTCTGGATCCTGGGTCGCGCCAAGCGTTTCGCCAAGATCGGTGGAGAGATGGTGTCATTGGCGGCCGTAGAGGAATTGGCGACGCGTGTTTGGCCTGACGCGCTGCATGCGGTGGTCAGTTTTTCCGATGCACGTAAAGGGGAAAGATTGGTATTGTTGACCGAGTATGCCGAGGCGACACGCCAACATTTGATTGCACAAGCCCGTCAGGACGGCATCAATGAAATCAATGTCCCGCAGACCTTGTTGCAGGTGGCCAAGATACCTTTGTTGGGTAGTGGTAAGGTCGACTATGGCGCGGCGCAAGCCTTGGCGCAGCGGTTAGAGGCCGATCAGTAACATCCGTTGGGAGGTAATCTTGCGGCGTTAACGCGGAGCATGGCGCATAGCGAATGACAACCCTTCCCCCGCTACGTCGTCCAGGCAATAGACCGCATGCCAGCTACAATGTGCGGCATCATGTTGTGGCAACAAGATGACATCACCGGGATGCAAGATATAGCCGTGGCCGCTGTCGATCAGCTGGCGGGTGAAGGCCGGCACGCGATTGATGAGGAATTCCACGGCGTCGTTGTCGCGGCTGCTTAACAATTCCGCCAATGCGTCACGGTCCGCGGCAAGCCGGAAGAGCGGTTCACGGATACTGCGATCCGCGCCGCTGGATTCAAGGGCCTGATCGGCGTCGGGGCGTGCCAGGAAGCGCTGCAGCGCTTCCAATAGTTGGGTGGTGGATAACGCCAACCATGCGGTGCGGCCGGAGAGCTGGGCATAGACCACGCCGGCATGGCCGCGCTCCACGTCGTGGTGGAATTGGGCTCCCCCCTCCGGGGCGTTGAAATAGACGATGCGCTCAACGTAGGCCAGATCCTTGGTTTGTAATACGTCCAATAGAAATGCGCGCAGCTCGCGGTTGGTGCTGATTACTGCGGATTCCGGGAAGATCGCCTCGGTGAGCGCCGCGGCATGGGCCTGCCGCTCGGGATCGGCCGCCACGTCCTCGTAGTTTTCCAGGCCGAAAGAAAAGCGGAACCGCAACGAGGCATCCTGTTCTTCATATGACAACCAGGAAAGCTTTACCCACAGGTTCTCGGCGACGATGGTTTCGTCCGCTATGACGTCGAATTCGATCTTGACGATCTCTTGGGGGTCGCCTTCGTCGTAGCTGGAGGTGAGCAGATCGAAGCGGGGGGCAAGGCGCCCGGCATAGGGTTCCTTCAGCAATAACGCTTCACAGTCCGCCCCATCCAATACCGCTTGCATCAGCGTAGCCGCCTCGGCGATGTGTCGCTGCTGGGCGGGAAGGGCCGCGGCGACCAATCCCGGTAGCACGATGGGTTGTGCCGCCTGCCAGGCGCGGCGCGCGTTCGCCGGCGTTGGTAACGGCGGGCGACCTTGTTCGCCTATCCACCCTAAGCCTGAATCGCGCTGTGACAGCCAGTATACCCGGGAAATGCTCCGTTCGGCGGCGGCCCGTTGCGCCTGTTCGCCGGAATGGGTGGCATCCAGGAGGTAGCGCATGGGTGTAGCGGTGTTGGGTTCCGGATCGGCTACCATGATAATTCCCAAATGTGGTATAGAGGTGCGGCGGTTGCCGGCGGGCGCATTGTATATGCATTTCGGTCATTGTTGAATGACGGCGCGGGCGGTATTTCGTGGAGGATGTGAGTTCAACCCAAACCAATAAAGGCGACTATGCGTCTGACCACCAAACCGATCATTTCCTGGTCACTGTATGATTGGGCCAACTCGGCCTTCGCCACCACGGTGATGGCGGGCTTCTTCCCGGTATTTTTCAAGAGTTATTGGAGCGCCGGGGCCGATGTTACCGCCAGCAGTTTTCGCCTGGGGCTGGCCAATTCCCTCGCCGGCGTTGTGATCATGATCTTGGCGCCGGTGTTGGGCGCCATCGCCGACAAGGGCGGGGCACGCAAAAAATTCCTGTTTTTCTTTACCGCGATGGGCGTGGTGATGACCGCCGGCCTGTACCTGGTGGCGAAAGGCGCCTGGGAATGGGCGGTGTTGTTGTATGTGGCGGCATCCATCGGTTTCAACGGCGGCACGGTCTTTTATGACGCATTACTGGTGGCGGTCGCGCCCGCCGCAAAGTTGGATGTGGTATCGGCGCTGGGCTATTCCCTGGGTTATTTGGGCGGCGGTCTGTTGTTCGCCATCAACGTGGCCATGACCTTGTGGCCCCATAGCTTCGGGTTGGCCGATGCGGCGCAGGCGGTGCAGGTGTCGTTCGTCATGGTAGCAGTGTGGTGGGCGGTGTTCTCCGTTCCGGTGATGGTGTATGTCGAGGAATCGCGCGTCGCACACCATGACACCCTGCAGGTGATCAAGGACGGTCTTCGCCAGATATGGGCGACATTCCATGAGATCCGCCGCTTGCGGGTCATTTTGATGTTTCTCATTGCCTATTGGTGCTACATCGACGCCGTCGACACCATCATCCGCATGGCGGTGGATTACGGCCTGTCGTTGGGTTTCAAGGCACAGAATCTGATTGTGGCCTTGCTGATCACCCAGGTCGTGGGGTTTCCTGCGGCGCTGGTGTTCGGCAAGCTGGGGGAACGCCTGGGCGCCAAGACCGGTATATTCATTGCCATTGCCTGTTACGTCGCTATCACCTTGTGGGCGATGCGCATGGATCAAGTCAGGGAGTTTTATATCCTGGCGGCGGCTATCGGGCTGGTGCAGGGCGGCATCCAATCCCTGAGCAGATCGCTTTATGCCAGCATGATCCCGGCGGATAAGGCGGCGGAGTTTTTTGGGTTCTATAACATGCTGGGCAAATTCGCCACGGTGTTGGGTCCGCTGTTGATGGGCGTAGTAGGTCTGGTCACCGGCAGTCCCCGTCTGTCCTTGCTGGCGGTGGTGGGTATGTTCGTGGTCGGTGCGGTGGTCCTCAGTTTCGTTGACGTGGGCAAGGCGCGCCGCGCGGCAGCGTGACTCTAAAGGAAACGAACCTCATTTGCTGACGGTTATAGGCGCCTGCGCGGTGTTGGTGGTGCCGTCTCCCAACTGGCCGCAGCTGTTGGAGCCCCAAGCCCACAGCGTACCGTTGCTCTGAACGGCGAGAGAATGATCACCGTCTCCCGCGGATACCGCCGTATACACATTGCTGCTGTCGGCCAAGATCCGCTCGGGGGTGGTCGCGGTCGTGCGGCTGCCGTCGCCCAGTTGACCGAAGGTGTTGTCGCCCCAGGCCCAAATACCGCCATCGCTCTTCAAGGCGAGTGAGTGATAATAGACGGTGGTGTTGCCCAGGACGCTGAATTTAGAGGCCGAGAGCGCGTGAGGGTCGACCGAGAAGCCGTCGCCGATCTTCGTCGGTACCACATAGGTATTTTTGGACTCGCCTGTGCCCAGGTTCCCATGAGCGTTGGAGCCCCAGCCCCACAAGGTGCCGTCACTCTTGATCCCCAGGGAATACAAATAACCGGCGGCGATTGCTTTATAGGTGGAACCGCTGTCGATAGCTTCCGGGACGTTGCTGTTGAGTGTCGTCCTGGAACCACAAACGAGTTGCTTGGGGCTTTTAGTCAAGTCGTAGTAACAACCGTCTCCCAGTTCACCGAAGGTATTATCGCCCCAGGCCCACAAGGTGCCGTCGCTCTTCAAGGCCAAGGCGTGGCCGGTGCCGGCGGAGACCGCGATATAGCTGTCGCTGCCGATCTGTACCGGCCTCTGGCAGTAAGCGGTTGGGATCGTACCGCTAGTGGTGGCTGTGCAACCGGCTGGGGTAGTGTCGCCGATGCCCAGTTGTTCGAAGCTGTTGTCGCCCCAGGCCCACAAGGTGCCGTCGCTCTTTATGGCCAGCGAGAAATTCAGGCCGGCGGAGACCGCCGTATAGGTGGCGGTGCCGATTTGGACGGGCGTCGTTTCGGAGACGGTGCTGCCGTCGCCCAGCTGGCCGAAGCTATTATCGCCCCAGGCCCACAAGGTGCCGCCGGTCTTCAGGGCCAGGGAATGACCGTAGCCGGCGGAGACGGTGGCAAAGCCGCTGCCGATCTTCAGTGGGGTCACGGAATTGGTGGTATCACCGGCGCCCAGTTGGCCTATTTTGTTCATGCCCCACGACCACAGCGAACCGTCGTTGGTAACGGCGAAGGAGACGCGGGCGGCGGCGGCGATGGCCGTTACGGATGAACTGATGGGAACGTAACTGTCGGCGCCTTTGTTACAGGAGGTGTCAGGGGTATTCAAACTGCTGAGATCCAAGGTGCCGCCGCCACCGCATCCGGAAAGCGTCAGCGCCAAAACGCCCAAGGTCAGCGCAGGGAGGGCGCGGGTATTGCAAATAGAGTTTGTCATCCAGTCTCCGAATTCAAACCGGCCGTCATGCCGGTTGGTGGCAAAGGTAGTTCGCAGCATCTTGTGAATTACCCGAGTCCCTAAGACCCTATGAAGATCTTTGACCCTATGCACCAGGCTGTTGTTCAAAGCCAATAAACGCATGCGGGCTGGGGGTAGCCAAAGTCACTATTATCGCTGAATTTATGAAGATCTTCACCATTGACCAATGGGGGATGAAAATGCGTTGGCATCCTCCAATCACTGTTACGCTAATGGCATAGATGGAATGCCGGGGTTATAGTCCCTAATCCGGGTGATGGGTACGGTACAAGACTCTTGTAGCATACCCGGTGGAATTTTCGAATGATTTTTACGCATCACCCTCAGCGATTAATTTTTTGTTAAGGTCCAGCGGGGGAGGGTGCTATTCAAGGAGTTGTTTCGATCAGTATAACAATAGATTCCCAGCCAGTTAATCTTGTGGCTAAGGTGGTCTACGTAAGGGAGCACTATAACAGTGCTGCAGCCGGCTTAGGCGATTTCGTCTATTAATTTACCTAAGGTCTCGTCCATGGTCTTTACGACCTTGGCGTTGACCTCGACTTGCAGTCGGTTGTTTTGGATATCCACCAGCGGGCCGGCGATGTCCGCTGAGGATGCCGATTGGAAGGCGTCTGCGCTGGCGATTTTCGCCGCGTTTTTATCCATGCCGGTGAGTCCCTTCTGGATTCCGTAGAGTGCATTGCCCAATGCGGAATTGATTTGCATGATCTCACCTCGTGAATCTGTGAAGATGCGCTTCACCCGGTTATCGGCCTGAGCTGCGAAAGACTTGATGCGGTTAGAGCCTTTGGCTCGATGCCTTGGCCGGTGCGTCAGGCTCAAGAAATGCACGGTGACTCCCCGAAGACTCGGCGTCGTTTGATTCTGCTCAATAATTTCCCGGCTGCCTGCCTAACATTAAAGCTTTTTTACGCGCTAGCCGATTACCTGTCCAGTTGGGATCAGGTATGGCGGGGGCGGTAGCGTGGATTCTCTGAATTCGGGTGTTTTGAAAATGGCTAAGGGATTATATGACGCCCTCTGTGGCGTGTTGTTAGTGTTGTTCTTATCGGTCGGTTTTGAATCTGTCCATGCGGCGACCCTTTCGTCTATAGATATCACACCGTCAGCCCCGTCAATAGATGCCGGTCAAACTCAGTCGTTTGTTGCCACCGGGACCTTCAGCGATAGTTCCACTCAAGTATTGGAGCCCGCGCCTAAGGCGCTTGCGTCGGGGTACTACAATTCTTGTACCGTGCTGTTGAATGGCCATGTGCAATGTTGGGGGGGCAATCAAACCGGACAGTTGGGCAATGGTTCGACCACCAGTTCTATTACGCCGATTACAGTAAGCTCCATAAGCACCGCTACGGCAGTGACTGCCGGATACTACAGTAACTGTGCATTGCTGGATGATGGCCATGTGCAATGTTGGGGGGGGAATCAGAGCGGCCAGTTGGGGGATGGGACCACAAACCAGCAAAATCTGCCGGTTACCGTAAGCGGGATAACTACCGCCACCCAAATAGTAATGGGATACAAGAAGGCCTGTGCGTTACTGGCCGACGGAAGTGTGAAATGCTGGGGTGACAACCAATACGGTCAGCTGGGTGACGGAACGACCACTCCGTCCAGTTCGCCGGTTAACGTCGGCTTGAGTTCGACGGCGACGATGGTGGCGACGGGATATGGGCACGCTTGCGCAGTGTTGACCAATGGGACTGTGCAATGCTGGGGCGACAATAGCTACGGTCAGCTGGGTGACGGAACGACGACGGAGCGACATTCGCCGGTTGCCGTTAACGGTCTGACTAATGCCGTTAGCGTTTCCGCCGGTTTTCACAGTAGTTGCGCGCTGCTGGCCGACAAAACTGTGAAATGCTGGGGTGAAGATGTTTATGGACAACTGGGTAACAATTCGACCACCCAGTCAAACGTCCCTGTTGGCGTCTCCGGTATCGCGACGGCCACGGAACTCAGTGTGGGTTTTCGTCATGCCTGTGCGCTACTGGCCGATGGAAGTGTGCAATGCTGGGGCGCCAATCAATACGGCCAATTAGGTGACAATAGCCTGACGACCAGGACCACGCCGGTAACGGTAACCGGTATTTCTACAGCCACGGCCGTCGCTGCGGGTTATTTCCATAGTTGCGCCTTGCTGACCAGTGGCGATGAGCAATGTTGGGGCAATAATAAAGACGGTCAATTAGGCAACGGTACCAGTATTCAGGCTGAAACCCCCGTGTCAGTAACAGGCATCAGCACGGCCACGGTAATTTCTGATGGTGATTCCCATAGTTGTGCACTGACGACCGGCGGGACGGTGCAATGCTGGGGTTACAATCAATACGGTCAATTGGGTGATGGCAGTTATACTCCGCAATATGAGGCTCCGGTTACGGTTACTGGCTTATCCACTACGGCCACGGCGATTGACGGCGGTGGGAATCATACCTGTGCGTTACTCTCCAGTGGGGCGGTGCAATGCTGGGGTTACAATCAAAACGGCCAATTGGGCATCGGCTCCACCGTTTCATACTCGTCGCCGCAAGATGTTACCGGGCTCAGTAGTGGCGTTGGAGCCATTTCAGCGGGTTATGACTTCAGTTGTGCAATCATCACCAGTGATGGTTCGGTGAAATGTTGGGGGGATAACGGTAGCGGGCAGTTGGGTGATAATTCGACAGCCCAAGCGACCACGCCTGTTAATGTCAGCGGTATTACCAACGCCACCGCCATCGCAACGGGTTATTTTCACAGTTGTGCACTGCTGTCCGGTGGTACGGTCGAATGCTGGGGTTCAAACTACCATGGTCAGTTGGGCGATGGGACTAGCGCTTCCTCCAGTAGCGTCCCGGTAACCGTCACCAATCTCAGTGGCACCGTTATAGCCATTGCCGCGGGCGCCCTTCATACCTGTGCGTTAATCAGCGATGGATCAGTGCAATGTTGGGGCGGTAATCAGTATGGCGCGTTGGGTGACGGAACGACGACTGATTCCAACGTGCCGGTGTCCGTTGGGAGTATTTCAACCGCTTCGGCGATCTCTGCGGGTGGGGTCAGTAGTTGTGCCTTGACCTCTGGTGGCATCCAGTGCTGGGGTTATAACAAATACGGTCAATTGGGTG
>CAYWIQ010000026.1:0-13897 GCA_964458405.1 uncultured Chromatiaceae bacterium | reverse complement strand
AACACCGTTTCAGGTATGGTGCCGCTGATACTGTCGCGTATCCCGGCCAAAAAGGCCTTGCCGCTACCGAAATAGGCGTTCATCGCCCCACCGTCACCAAAGGCGATGCTGTAACCGAACATCATCCACAACACCGATATCAGGGCGGTAATCGCGAAACACTGCATCAATACAGACAACACGTTCTTGGAACGCACCATACCGGCGTAGAACAGGGCCAGACCGGGAATGGTCATCATCAGCACCAAAGCCGTGGAGGTCAGCATCCATGCGGTATCCCCCGCACTAATCTTGGGTGCCTCGTCGGCGAAGGCAAGTGGTGTCGCAAACACCATTAATAACAAAGCGCACAGGCTTAGCAGATTTTTATAAAGCTTCATTTCACACCTCTCTCTACGGTTAAAGCGCATCGGGACCAGTTTCACCGGTACGGATCCGCATGGCCTGCTCTAGGTTGAACACGAAAATCTTCCCGTCACCGATCTTGCCGGTGTTGGCGGACTTGGCGATACTCTCCATCACCCGATCGAGCAGGCTGTCATCCACCGCCACCTCGATCTTCACCTTGGGCAGGAAATCCACCACATACTCCGCGCCGCGATACAGCTCGGTATGCCCCTTTTGGCGGCCAAAGCCTTTCACTTCGGTCACCGTTATGCCCTGGACGCCGATCTCGGAAAGGGACTCGCGGACATCGTCCAGCTTGAATGGTTTAATAATGGCTACGACTAGCTTCATGGATATGTCTCCTCAGTCAGAAATCCCGGCACGGCATCGTGTAGGCCATACACTTAGGTAGTAGTCGCCACCGTTGCGCGGATCCCATCTAAACAACACTATTTGGAACTATTTGTTCACTGCATACACCTCTAGGCACATTCCATGCCATTCGATTATTCCCATTAAAAACATAGAGTTGATCTTTTCCTGATCAATTGACCCGCAACGCCGTGCACCAAAAAAGATGGCCTCAAGGGGGCGCGCACCAAACAAGTGCACCATAATGGGGCGACACTCTTTACCCAGTTGGATTAGACTGGACACCTTGGATGACCGCGTAGCAACGGGCCTTGAGGCCCAAAAGGAATAACCGTGATCGACCCTAAAATCCTAGACAATCTCGCCAGCCGGCTGGCGGCGGCGCTCCCCCCCGGAATCAAGGAAATCAAGCAGGATGCGGAAAAGAATTTTCGCGCCATCCTGCAAGGCACCTTCGCCAAACTCGACCTGGTCACCCGCGAGGAATTCGACGTCCAGACGGCGGTGCTGAGTCGCACCAGGGACAAGCTCGAGGAACTGGAACAGCACATCACCCGCTTGGAGGCGCTTATCCCGACGAAGGACAACGGCGGCGACGCCTCGCAATCGCGCCACGGTTTCTGATAACGGGCACCTGAACGCCGGAACAACGTTATACTGGGGCTGCGTCACCACGGATCGGCGACGCGCAAAAATCGACAACTTGAAGGAAAGGATTCCTTGTCCCTCGCCGTCATCTACAGTCGCGCCCAAGACGGGATCAACGCACCGCTGGTCACGGTGGAAGTGCACCTCGCCAACGGCCTGCCCAGCCTTTCCATCGTGGGTCTCCCCGAAACCACCGTCAAGGAGAGCAAGGACAGGGTACGGGCCGCCTTGCTTAACGCCCGTTTTGAATTCCCGATGCGCCGCATCACCGTCAACCTGGCACCGGCCGACCTGCCCAAGGAAGGCGGACGATTCGATCTGCCCATCGCCCTGGGGATCCTGGCCGCCTCCGGGCAAATCCCCGCGCAACAACTACATGAACACGAATTCATCGGCGAGTTGGCGTTGACGGGGGAACTGCGCGGCATCCGCGGGGCGCTGACCGCCGCCATGCAGAGCCGTGACGCCAAGCGCAGCTTGCTGCTGCCCATCCCCAACGCCGACGAAGCCGCGCTGGTGCGCGACGCCACCGTCCTCGGCGCCAGCCACCTCTTGGAGGTGTGCGCCCATCTGCACGGCAGCGCTCCGCTTGCGCCCCATCATTCCTCGACTGCAGCGGTAAGCGTGCAAGACTATGGCGATCTCAACGAGGTGCAAGGGCAACACCATGCCAAGCGCGCCTTGGAAATCGCGGCGGCGGGCAACCACAATCTATTGATGCTGGGGCCACCGGGCACGGGCAAGACCATGTTGGCCAGTCGCCTGCCTTCTATATTGCCCGTCATGACCGAGATTGAATCCCTGGAATCCGCCGCCGTCGCTTCCATCAGCGACCAGGGCTTTACGGCGGCGCAATGGGGCATCCGCTCGTTTCGCGCGCCACATCACACCGCCTCGGCGGCGGCGCTGGTCGGCGGCGGCTCCCAACCGCGGCCGGGGGAAATTTCACTCGCCCATCACGGCGTGTTGTTTTTGGATGAACTGCCCGAATTCGACCGGCGGGTATTAGAAGTATTGCGCGAACCATTGGAATCGGGTCGCATCGTCATTTCCCGCGCGGCACGCCAGGCGGAATTCCCCGCGCATTTCCAATTGATCGCCGCCATGAACCCCTGCCCCTGCGGCTATCTGGGCGACCCCAGCGGGCGCTGCCGCTGCACCGCCGAACAGGTACAACGCTATCGCGCCCGCCTGTCCGGGCCGCTGATGGACCGCATCGATCTGCACATCGAGGTACCCAAGCTTTCTCATAAAACGCTTGTCGACGGCACAGCCAATGGACCCAGCAGCGCTGAAGTGCGCGGACGCGTCGAAGCAGCAAGGCTCAGGCAGATGCAACGGGCGGGGAAACTAAACCAGGCGCTGACGCCTAAGGAACTCGGACAATACTGCGCGGTTAACAAGCAGGCTGCCTCACTACTGGAACAAGCCGTGGAAAGGTTGGGGCTCTCCGCGCGCGCCTATCATCGCGTCTTGAAGGTAGCGCGCACCATCGCCGACCTGGCCGGATCTCCCACCATAGAAACGATGCACATCAGTGAAGCGATCTCATATCGACAACTGGATCGCCAACCATTACCTGCATTCGCCCTCAAACAGTGATCGAGCCGAGGGGAAGGCCCTCATGCACTGACTACCGACCCAATATGCCCTTGACGGCTACTCACACACGCTGCTCGACAAGCACCCATCGGAAACCAACAAAGGGAATTTGACAGACTGACCATAAAGAAGAGACAGGGTACGCCATCAATGGGTTGGGGCGTCGTCATCTCATATCTGCCTTGCACAGAAGCGCCGAGCAAAGTTCGGATCCAACACTCGACCAGATCAATCCGCCATATTAATCCGATGGTGGTGTCTATGCTGCTCGCAATAAGCGCTACCACCCACGTTATCAATCCAGTAATCGTTGCCCCATAATCCTGAACCAAAAAATTTCTACATGGTGAACGCGATATATTTGAACCCATGTCGATGCAATCGGGATGATCATATCGCAGCGAGGTGCTCACCGAGCGCATACTGAACATTAAGTTGAATGGCTCGTCCGGTTTAATTGGGATCAAGTCACGAACCAGCAATTGCATAACATTCGTCATACAATCGGATTCGCATTCATGCACAGCATCAGGCTTTACCATGCTAACGTTAAACACAATCACGAAATTTAGAATAGATAGAATGCCGAGCAGCCTGCTCAGATTTCACTCACGCATACACGTTTCCGACACGCACGAGTTTCACAAAATCTTCACATAGGGAATTTAGCATTGTCGCCTCACCCATCCCCGATCCTTTAAGGAGGAACAACCTTATGTTGAAGAAATCATTGATCGCCGGCGGCGCCGCATTGAGCATGGCCGGCATGATCAGCGCCGTGATGTCACCTACTGCCTGGGCCGATGGTTATGGCATGTCGACGACCACTCCCATCAAGCACGTCGTCGTCATTTACCAGGAAAACGTTTCCTTCGATCACTACTTCGCCACTTATCCGAATGCCAAAAACCCTGCCGGCGAACCGAAGTTCGTTGCCCGTAAAGGCACGCCACAAATTAATGGTCTCAACGACACTCTGTTGAATAACAATCCAAATAGCGCAAAACCTCAACGCTTGGGACGCGATGAAGCGTTGACCTGTGATCAGAACCATCACTATGGCGACGAACAAGCCGCCATGAATGGCGGCTTAATGGACAAATTCGTGGAAAAAACCAACAAAGAATCCTGCACCAGTCCACAATTCTACAAGCCAGGTCTGGTAATGGATTACTACGACGGTAACACCGTTACTGCTCTGTGGAACTATGCGCAAAACTTCGCCATGAGCGACAACTCTTACAGCACGACTTATGGTCCATCTACCCCAGGCGCGCTGAACCTGGTGTCTGGTCAGACCTGGGGTGCAATCTCTACCGATCCGGCAAACGACACCTATGGTGTCGCCAGTCCGAATGCCGATGGCGTCGGCGCCGTCATTAATGACCCCGATCCGACCTATGATGACTGCTCCAATAACTACGCCCACGTCTCCATGAAAGTCGGCAAGAACGTTGGTGATCTGCTCAATGCCAAAGGCATCAGTTGGGGCTGGTTCGAAGGTGGTTTTGCGCCGACCAGCGTTGACGCCAATGGTATTGCGACCTGCGGTGCTTCCCACCTCAATATCGGCGGTAACTCAATGAATGATTACATTCCTCACCACCAGCCGTTTCAGTACTACGCGTCTACCGCTAACCCACATCACCTGCCACCTGCTTCTGTCGCCGAGATTGGACATGATGGTCAGGCCAATCACCAGTATGACCTGACGGATTTCTGGAAAGCCGTGGATGCCGGCCACCTGCCTGCAGTCAGCTTCCTGAAGGCAGCCGGTTATCAGGATGGCCACGCCGCTTATTCCGATCCCTTGGATGAGCAGACCTTCCTCGTCAACACCATCAACCGTCTGCAAAAGACCAGGTTCTGGAAAGACACGGCCGTAATCATTGCCTATGATGATTCCGATGGCTGGTACGATCATGTCATGCCGCCCATCGTCAATCAGTCTGACGATAGAGTTGGCCATGTTACTGATCAGCATGATGGCCTTATCAATGACACCTGCGGATCTGGTCATAAAGCAATGGGTGGTGAACAGGATCGTTGCGGTTATGGTCCGCGTCAGCCGTTGCTGATCATTTCGCCCTGGGCCAAGCAAAACTATGTTGACCACAGCGTGACCGACCAGACCTCCATCCTGCGCTTCATCGAAGACAACTGGAAGCTGGGTCGTATCAGCAGTGATTCCTTCGATAATCTGGCCGGTTCACTGAACGGTATGTTCAACTTCAAAGGTCACCATGCTGCCCGGCGCCTGTTCCTAGATCCGGACAGCGGTGAACTGCTGTCCCACAGGGACGGCGTGTAAACCGATTCAGTCGTAAAAGTTGAATCTTCAGGGCCTGATCCCATCCGGGATTGGGCCCCTTTTTTCATCCATTCTCCACTCACTCAATATTAGGTAATAACTTCGGATCTAGAAGAGGCTACGCCACTAGGCATTGTTCGATAGATACAGGTTCGTGTGGAGTCGAATCTTACATTTTTTCGGGGCCGTCAGCCTTGTGCACTGAGTTCAATATCTGCACGAATGCACTATAAGGTTGAGCCCCCACCAGTCGCACGGCATCCACGAGTCGATCTCCCTCAAGACGTCCTATGAAAAACGTCGGCGTGCCTTGCACGCCCAGGCGTTCGGCGTAGCTGAGATCTTTGGCGATGGCATCCTGCTGCTTCGTATCCGCCAAACATTTAGTGAATTCATCGCCGTCCAATCCGTACCGCTTGATCAACCTGTCGTATAAGGCCCTGCCGAGATGGTTCTGGTTCAAAAACAGCTGACCCTGAATATCCCAAAATGCCTTGATGTTTTGCTGCCGGGCACAATTCACCGTCAAAGCGGCGCCCCTGGCTGCCGGATGAAAGTCCAAAGGAAAGTTTTTGACGGCGAATGCCACCTTACCGGTATCGATATATGCCTTTTGCAGCCGCGGAAAGGTCTCGGTATGAAAACGACGGCAGTATGGGCACTGGTAATCGGAAAATTCCACGATGCCGATCGTGGCCCCGGCATCGCCCAGGCGCGGCGCTCCCTGTAAATTGACCGTGACTTTCTGGGGTCTTCGAGATTTCGGGATCAGCCCCTCGATCTTTTCAACGCGCCCGGAAAGATCTTTCATCTCTGCGTGCATCTCACCGAGTTGTTTCTGGATATCCCTAAGCTGCTGCACGATATCGACGTTGGTCCCGCCGACGGGCGCGGCCACGGACACTTCAAGGATAAAACAAAGCGATAACATCCCCAGCCATAACATCACTCTGACCATGGTCAATCCTCTCCTACTTTGGTCATTTAAACTTGCCATAAAATCGACGACCCATGCACCAAGCGCAATGGCGTCTGATGGTACTCACATCTCTCCCGGGCGTCGCCGGGATCAGGGGAGATCCTCGGCCACATGATGCGCTATTGAGGATCAGAGCTTATCAAGGCTGCGTCCGCAGGCATCGTGAATGATGTGCAGCTTGCAAATATCCCGGCACAACGATAGTCTGTAAATATGAATAATAACCCACACCCCGTTTCCCTTAAACACGCAATGCGACTGTGGCGAGCAGCACTCGTCGCGCCGCCTTGCGTGCTGAATACCGATTTTTAATCCCCCTCAGTAACGACCACGGCGGCCGCGGATCTACCCGGGACCGCCGACTCGTTCGCCACACCGCAAGATCCGGCTCCGCCCCCGACAGGAACGCTTGTAGTGTCATCGACAACAGAGACTATCCATCAAATATCCCGACCCGCTTACTCCGGTGGTTTGCTGGTGTTGCTCGCGGCCGTAGGCTTTTCGGCCAAGGCGGTGCTAGTCAAGTTGGCCTATGCCTACAGCACCACGTTGGATCCCATCACCCTGATGAGCCTACGCATGCTGTTCTCCCTACCGGTATTTCTTTTCGCAGCACTGTGGTCGCAGTTGGACGGCCGGCAGTCACGGCTCAGTCGCCGCGAGATCATGGCGGTGATGGGTTTAGGCATCCTTGGTTTCTATCTGGCCGGTTTTTTGGATTTTGCCGGACTGAGTTACATTCCCGCCGGCCTGGAACGCCTGATTCTATTTTTATACCCAACACTGGTGGTGGTGTTCTCCGCATTGTTCACCGGCAGAGCCATGACCCGCCGTGAGCGCCTCGCGCTGGCGCTCAGTTACCTCGGTATAATCCTGGTCTTTGCCTCCAAGGCGGTGGGTCATTCGCCGCGTTTGTGGTTGGGCGCGGCACTGGTGTTCGGCGCCGCACTGAGCTTCGCCTTTTATATCCTGATCAGCGGTCATTTCGTGCAGCGAATCGGGTCGCGCCGCCTCACAGCCTATGTGATGTCCAGCGCCTGTGGCGCCACCCTGATTCACTTCATGGCTGGTCATCATCTTTCCACCTTGCTCGACCTGCCCTTTGCCGTGTATGGCATCGCCTTGACCATGGCACTGTTCTCCACCGTGATTCCGGCTTTTCTGCTTAATGCCGGCATGCAACGCATCGGCGCTAATGCGACGGCTATCATCAGCTCCATCGGTCCGGTGATTACCCTGTTTCTGGCCCACGTGTTGTTGGCTGAGACCTTAATAACGATGCAACTGGCGGGCACGGCGTTGATCATTAGCGGTGTGGTGTTCGTCAGCACCCGCAACGGGGCCAATGGGGATAAATAGCAAGTCCGATCCACTCTGGCGACCAGAGTGTACAAACAACCGTCCATGCCAGCCGATGGATGCTGCATGCACTATATATATCTATATATAGATACGGCGCATATGAAACGGGAGAGGCTCTTGTCGATTTCTTAATTTATTGAATTAAATATAAATAAATTATTATTTTCTTACCTTCCAATACCCACTAAAGCGTTAAGAAACTTTACATCCCACCCTATTTACATACATGCGCGTCTGTATATAATAGGCTGGTTCTTCCCTCTAAAACGGATACTAAAATTATGCCCCGCGTTCCTTTCACCCACCTCAGCGGCGTACCTCACCCAGGCAAGGTGCGGCAATTGTTATTGGCCGCAGGCGTCATTTCGGCGATGGCGATACTGAACGGCTGCAGCAAGAACGGCGAGCAGGCGGCTGGCCCCGGGGGACCGGGAGGCGGTGGCATGCCGCCCATGCCGGTCACGGCAATAACCGTCCAGCCACAACAGGTTCCAGTGACCATCGAAGAGGTCGGTCAGACCGAAGGATCCAAGGACGTCGAGGTTCGCGCCCGCGTCTCCGGCATCCTGACCAAACAGCGCTACACCGAAGGTGACAAGGTCAAGGCCGGTGCCACCCTATTCACCATTGATCGGGCGCCGTTCGAAATCGCCTTGGCGCAGGCCCGCGCCGCCTTGGAACAGAGCAAGGCCAATCTGGAACAGGCGCAACGGGAGGCCAAGCGCCTCAAGCCCCTGGTGGAGGAAAAGGCCGTCAGTCAGAAAGACCTGGATGATGCCAACACCACACTGCAATCCGCACAAGCCGCTGAGCTGGCCGCCGAGGCCCAGGTCCGCGACGCTAAATTAAATCTGTCCTATACCACAGTGACCGCACCCATTACCGGAATCACCGATCGCGCCCAATATTCCGAAGGCACCTTGGTCACCCCCGGCGCCGCCACCAGTCTGCTGACCACTATGCATATCATCGATCCCATCTGGGTACGTTTCGCCTTCTCGGAGAGTGAGGCCCATCAGATGCGCCAGTATGGAAGCAAGGCAGTGGTGAAATTGATCCTACCCGACGGCAGTATTTACGACCACACAGGAAAACTCAATTACACCGCCTCTACGGTAAACGGTACCACCGGTATGGTGCCGATGCGCGCTGAGTTTCCCAATCCCAAATCGGTCCTCTTGCCGGGGCAATTCGTGCGTGTCCAGGTAACCGTTGGTGAACGCCAGGCCTACCTGGTACCTCAAACCGCCCTGTCGCAAAATGCGCAAGGTCAGGCACTTTTCACTGTCGGCGACGATAATACCGTGGCACCACGACCCGTAGAGACCGATGGTTGGTCGGGCAGTGATTGGGTAGTGACCCAGGGATTAAATCCCGGCGATAAAGTCATTATCGATAATCTGATGAAACTGCGCCCAGGCGCGCACGTCATGCCTCACGCCCCGGGCGAGGGACCGGGTGCACCCAAAGGTAGCGGTCACGCCCCAAGCCCTGACAAGTCCGATAGCGACAAATCGGCAAAACAATCATAAGCCACGCTCCGGACTCCAGCGTACACAGGCCCTAAACCATGTCAAAATTTTTCATCGAACGTCCCATCTTCGCTACGGTGCTGGCCATCATCATCGTGATCTCCGGACTGGTCGCGGCGAATATCCTGCCCATCGCCCAATACCCGGAGATCGCGCCCCCCACCGTCACCATCACCGCCAGCTATCCCGGCGCCTCCGCCGAGACCCTGGCCAAGACCGTGGCCGCGCCTATAGAAGAACAGTTGTCCGGCGTGGAGAACTTACTGTATTTCAATTCCACCTCCGCCTCCAACGGCACCATCAACATCACCGCCACCTTCGAGGTGGGCACCGATATCGACAAGGCAACCTTCGACGTCAACAACCGGGTGCAGCTGGCTAACCCGCGCCTGCCCGATGAGGTTAGGCGCAATGGCGTGACCGTCGCCAAACGTTCGCAAAATATTTTGCTGGTGGCCGCCTTGAACTCACCGGACAAGTCCCGCGACATGCTGTATTTGTCCAATTACGCCACCCAGAACATCGTCGACGAACTCAAGCGAGTCCCCGGAACGGCGGACACCATCGTGTTCGGCGCCCGTGACTACTCCATGCGCATCTGGCTCAAACCCGATCGCATGGCGCAACTGGGCCTCACCACCAGCGACATCACCGCCGCCATCAACGCCCAGAACGCCCAGTATGCCGCCGGCAAGATCGGTGCCGAGCCCTCACCCAAGGGCCAGGAACTGGTCTATACCGTCACCGCGCGCGGCCGCATGCTAAAACCTGAGGAATTCGGCAATATCATCCTGCGCGCCAGCGGCCCCCACGGCGTCCTCAAACTCAAGGACGTGGCGCGCATCGAACTGGGCGCCCTCAGTTACGATCAGGCCAACACCGTCAACGGCCAACCGTCCATCGCCATCGCCGTATTCCTGCAGTCCGGCGCCAACGCCCTGGACGTAGCCCGCGCCATCCGCGCCAAGATGGCGGAGCTGAAGAAGGACCGCTTCCCATCGGGTGTCGATTACCTGATCCCCTACGACACTACCCGCTTCGTAGAGGCTTCTATCAAGGCTGTGGTGCATACCCTCATCGAGGCGGCGATCCTGGTGTTGGCGGTGGTGTTCGTATTCCTGCAGACCTTCCGTGCCACCCTGATCCCCATGATCGCCGTGCCGGTGTCGCTGATCGGCACCTTCGCCGGCCTATGGATGTTTGGATTTTCGATCAACACGCTCACCCTGTTCGCCATGGTGCTGGCGGTGGGCATCGTGGTCGACGACGCCATCGTGGTATTGGAGAACGTCGAGCGTCTAATGCGCGAAAGGAATATGAAACCCTTTGACGCCGCGCTGGAGGCGATGCGCGAAGTACAGAACGCCATCATCGGTATCGTACTGTCGCTGGTGGCGGTATTCATCCCAGTGGCCTTCCTCGGCGGCATCGCCGGCCAACTCTACCGTCAGTTCGCGGTGACGGTGGCCATTGCCGTGGTGCTGTCGGGCTTTGTCGCGTTGACCCTGACCCCGACCCTGTGCGCGGTACTGCTCAAGCCGCGCAATCACGAGGGCGGTATCCTGCACACGTTGTTCAAGCCATTCAATCGCTTCTTCACCTGGCTGACGCGGCACTTCTTGGGCGCGGTCAACATCGCCTTGCATCACCGCATCGCCGCGCTCACCGTATTCGCAGGGATACTCGGCCTGGTGGCGTTTCTATTACTGCGCATCCCCGGCAGTTTCGTGCCGCCGGAGGACATGGGCTACATCATCACGGTGGTGCAACTGCCCGACGGCGCCACACTGGAACGTACTGAGAAGACCACTGAGCAGTTGCGGCAGATGATGGCCGGTAATCAAGCCATCGAAAACATCTTCATCGTTAACGGCTTCGACCTGATCAGCGGCAGTAACAAGGGCAACTCCGCCACCATCTTCATGCCCTTGAAGCCTTGGTCAGACCGCCATGAGACCGCCGCGCAGCTGGTCAAGGAGGTGAGCGGCAAGGGCTTCATGCTGTCCGATGGCATCGCCTTCGCCATCAATCCGGCGCCGATTCGCGGCCTGGGCACCACCGGTGGCTTTGAAGTTTACGTGCGCGGCCGCTCCGATCCCGATCCCCAACACCTGGCCCAAGTCACCAACGACTTCATTGCCGCCCTCAGCAAGGACCCGGCGTTGGAAGGACTGCGCACCTTATATCGTCCGACCGTACCGCAATTACGCGTCGACGTGGACCGCGAGAAGGCCTTGTCCATGGGGGTGCCGGTCAGCGACGTGTTCTCCGCCTTGCAGGCACAAATGGGTTCACTGTATGTCAACGACTTCAACAAGGCCGGGCGCACCTATCACGTCACTATCCAGGCCGATGCCCCATACCGCTCCAAACCCGCGGACTTGGGCAATATCTATGTGCGCTCTACCACTACCCAGGCCATGATCCCGCTCAAGTCCCTGATCACGGTGAAGAAGATCATCGGCCCCGAACAATTGGAGCGCTATGACGGCTATATCGCCGCCAAGGTGTTCGGCAGTGCCAAGCCCGGCTACAGCTCGGGTGAAGCCATCGCCGCGGTGGAAAAGGTCGCCAAACAGTCCTTACCCAAGGGGTATGACATCGAGTGGACCGGGCAAGCCTTCCAGGAGAAGCGCACCGGCAGTGCCTCGGTATTCGCCTTCGGTTTCGCCATCGTCATGGTCTATTTGATCCTCTCCGCCCTCTATGAACGTTGGGGCGTGCCGTTCGCCGTGTTACTGGCAGTACCTTTCGCCCTGGCCGGCGCCTTAGGGTTCGTTTACCTGCGCGGCATGGAGAACAATATATATTTCCAGATCGGTCTGGTGGTGTTGATAGGCCTGGCGGCAAAGAATGCGATTCTGATCGCGGAATTCGCTATGCAGGGCATGGAACAGGGGATGCACGCACCGGAAGCGGCGCACGAGGCGGCACGCTTACGTTTTCGTCCCATCATTATGACCTCGCTGGCTTTCGTGTTCGGTGTATTGCCGCTGGTACTGGCCACCGGCGCTGGCGCCGCGGCGCGCCAATCCATGGGTACTGGCGTGTTCGGCGGCATGATCGTCGCCACCTTCGTTGCACCGATATTCGTCCCCATGTTCTTCAGTCTGCTAGCGCGCAAACCGCGGCCGGCCCATCATCATGAACATGGCGAACCCCATTCCGATCCCCGGCTGGAGGATAAGTCATGAGTACGCAACGTTTCCGTACCACCTCCACCGGTTGGGTCGGTTTGACTATGGTTGTGCTGCTTGCCGGCTGTGCGGTGGGTCCCGACTATAAGCGCCCCGACATTCAACTGCCCACGGCCTACCCGGATACCAAGCAGAGCAGCACTAACGTCTCGGGCGAGCAAGGCCGACTGTCCAGCGACTGGTGGACACTCTATAAGGACAAGACACTTGATGGACTGGTGGCGAGCGCCATGAAAAACAATACCGATCTGCACCGGGCGGTGGCGCAGATCGATGAGGCCGAAGCAGTGATGGCCCAAGCCAACTCCACACTGTTTCCTGAAATTGACTTGGGCGCCTCCAGCAGCCGCTCGCAATCCAGCACCCTTAATGCCGCTCCCCTTTTCTCGGGCGTACCGAGAATCTCCAACTCCAACCGCCTGGCGCTTTCCACCTCGTTCGAGCTCGATTTCTGGGGCAAGCTGCGCCGCGCCTCGCAGGCGGCCCGTGCCCAGGTGCTGAGTTCCCGATACGCGCGGGATGTCGTGGCCTTGACCGTGGCGGGGGCCACCGCTCAGTCCTACTTCACCCTGCGATCCCTAGACGCCCAGATTGCGGTAACGGAAAACATCCTGAAATCACGGGAGGAGTCGCTGACCGTGATCAAGGACCGCGCCAAGGGTGGACTCGCCTCTGAACTGGACGTCAATCAGGCCCAGGTGGCGCGTGCCGACGCGGCCGTGCAATTACGTGACCTCAAACGCCAGCGCGCGCTCATGGAACATCAACTGGGTGTACTCACCGGCAAACTCGATCTCAAGATTGCGGCGGGCGATCTCATGAACTTGCCGATGCCGAGCCCGCCGCCGATAGGTTTGCCCTCGACGCTGCTGGAACGCCGCCCGGATGTACAACAGGCGGAACAGGCGCTGATCGCCGCCAACGCCGAGATCGGCGTCTCCAAGGCCTCGCGATTTCCAAGCTTTTCCCTGACCGGCGATTTCGGCGGTCAAAGCGCTAAATTGAGCAATATCTTGAAGTCGGGCGCGCGCATCTGGTCGTTGGGACTCGAAGGTCTCATGCCGATCTTCGACGCCGGCAAGTACGCGGCGCGTACCCGTGAGGCGGAGGCTGTACAACGTCAGGCGGTGGCCGCCTATGAAAAGACGGTACAGACCGCATTCAAGGATGTAGCCGACGCCCTCACCAATGTGGAACAAACCAAAGACGCGGCCGCGGACATTCAAAGCAAGGTCGAGGCCGCGCGCAACGTGTTGCACCTGTCGCGTTTGCGTTATGACGCGGGTTACTCGGCCTATCTGGAAGTGCTGGATGCCCAGCGCACCGCCAACAGCGCCGAACAGGCTTTGGTGCAAAACCGCCAGCAGCAACTCATCTACAGCGTCGATCTGATGAAGGCCCTGGGTGGCGGCTGGTCACCGGATCAGAAATCGCCGGTAGCGCAGCGTTGATTGCCTACCCTAATTATGCGTGCGCGCTGATCACCAGGCATTTAGACCCATCTTTC